>JAHWKK010000002.1 GCA_019347945.1 Acidobacteriota bacterium
CTTGACCAATCCTCGAAGCATGACCCGAAGCCGGGTCTGCGTCTCGACCAGCGCAGCTCGTGAATGGAGCAACGATCGCTGCTCGAGCGTCGACGGCGATCGCGGGTGAATCGGTTTGATCAGCTCCAGATCGGAAAGCGACATGCGTGCGAGCAGCTCCGCATCGACGCGATCGTTCTTGTTCCGGCTCTCTGCGATCAAACGTACTCGCTGTGGATGGCAGACCACCGGCTCATGATCAAGCTCTTCGAGAAGCGGCGCGATCCAGCTCGCATGAGGGCCCGCTTCCAGCACCACCCGGCTTCTCTCCCGGTGCCGGAAGAAATCCCCCAACGCTGCTGGAGTAGTCGGGATCTTCGCCTCGACGATCACTTCTCGTTCCTGGGTCATTACGCAGATCTGGCTGTACTGATCATGGATATCAATGGCAATATGGTTCACGGCTGGTCTCCTCTTCTGGGCTTCGAGCCCGTCTAACGTGGGATGCACGATCAAATCGTGACATCGTTCGAGGGGACCGGCCTACTCATCGTCTCTGGGGGTGGCTCGCGAATCATCGTCATGGCGAGCGGGGGGAATCATTCATGAGCCCGCGCCCAGATCCTTCGCCGTCCTTCGGCGGCTCAGGATGACGAGTTGTGAAGGCGTCGATCGTGTCCGGGGAAACTCGTAAATCGCGGTTGAAGAGGCTGGCGCGACCTTAACCGCTTCTCTCGGGTTTTCGATATGAGCAACAGCCCGCGAAGACGTTTTCATCTGGATCTGAGCTTCCTTCGGTACCAGTCACGCAAGCTCGTGACGGTGCGGCTCGGCAGGAGCCTCGCCCTTCCGGCGATGCTGGAGATCGCGCGAGCATGAAACGGCGCGACCCGGCGCTTCGTTTAAGATGCAGATCGAATCGCGGAGCTCGAACGATGGACGGGACGTGGAATGGCAATCGATAAGAAGGCGCTGGACGACCTCAGGATCGACCGTGGCGATGAGGAGCCCCGTTCGCCTGCCGGCCGCTGGGTGGCCGCGGGGGTCCTCACTGTGATCCTTCTGGCCGCCGTCTGGGGGTTCGCCGCCCGGAACCAGGCACCCGAGGTGACGGTCGAGGAAGCGGTGGCGCTCAATGTCGGAGGTTCGGCGGACGCGGCAACTGTTCTCAACGCCAACGGTTATGTCACTGCCCGACGGGCGGCCACGGTTTCCTCGAAGGTCACCGGGCGGGTGACGGCGGTTCTCGTCGAGGAAGGAATGGTCGTCGAGGAAGGGGAGATCCTCGCGAGGATCGATCCGGCCACACCAGAGGCGGCGCTCCGGCTCGCGCAGGCTCAGGCCCGAGCGACCGAGAGCGCGCTGAGGGAAACCGAGGTTCGGATCGAGGAGGCCCGGCTCGATCTCGAGCGGGCGGAGCGGCTGGCTCGGGAACGAGTCGCGAGCCAGCAGGATCTCGATCGCGCCCGCACCACGCTCCGGGCTCTCCAGGCCCGGCTCGAAACGCAGCGCGACGATCTGTCGGTCGCCCTCCGGCAGGTCGCCCTGCGCGAGCGGGATCTCGACGACACGATCATCCGTGCACCTTTCGGCGGCGTCGTCGTTTCCAAGAACGCTCAGGAAGGCGAGATGATCTCGCCGATGTCCGCTGGCGGGAGTTTCACCCGCACCGGCATCTGCACGATCGTCGACATGAGCTCGCTCGAGATCGAGGTCGACGTGAACGAGGCCTACATCAATCGCGTCACGGCGGACCAGCGCGTCGTGGCGGTTCTCGACGCGTATCCCGACTGGGAGATTCCGGGGCACGTCATCGCAGTCATTCCAACGGCGGACCGGCAGAAGGCGACGGTGCGGGTGCGGATCGCACTCGACGTCGAGGACGCGAGAATTCTTCCCGACATGGGAGTGAAGGTCCGGTTCATCGCGGAAGAAGACGTGGCGTCGACACTTTCGAGTCTGACGTCTCTCCCGGGAGAAGCGGTTCGACGCGATGGTGAGAGCGACATCGTTTTCGTCGTCCGTGACGGAAGGGTCGAGCGCCGGGCGGTCAATGTGGCGTCGCGGCAGAACGAGCGGGTCCTGGTTCGTGCGGGCGTATCGCCCGGGGAACGAGTCGTGACGAGCTCGGAGGAAGCGCTCGAGGACGGAATGGAAGTCGAGGTTCGGGAAGGAGAGGAGCGATGACGGATCGAAATGAGATTGTCACGATGAATGGCGTCGAGAAGGTATTCAGGCGCGGATCGGAAGAGATCCACGTGCTCTCGAGTCTGGACCTCGGCATCGCAGAGGGGGAGTTTCTCGCGCTCATGGGTCCCTCCGGGTCGGGAAAGAGCACGCTGCTCAACCTTCTGGCCGGACTCGACCGTCCGAGCGGAGGATCGATCGAGGTCGGTGGCCAGCGGATCGATCGGATGTCGAGCCGGCAGCTCGCACGATGGCGCTCGCGCCACGTCGGTCTGATCTTCCAGTTCTACAATCTCCTGCCGGTCGTCTCCGCCGCGCGAAATGTCGAGCTCCCCCTGCTCCTCACTTCCCTGTCGCGCGCAAAGCGACGGAAGCAGGTGGAGAACGCGCTCAATCTCGTCGAGCTCGGCCACCGGATGCATCACACGCCGCGAACCCTTTCCGGCGGAGAGCAGCAGCGGGTCGGCATTGCGAGAGCGATCGTGACGGACCCGACCCTGGTCCTCGCGGACGAGCCGACCGGCGACCTCGATCGAAAAAGCGGAGACGGCATCCTCGATCTCCTTCAGGCGCTCAACCGCGAGCACGGGAAGACGATCGTCATGGTCACCCACGACCCCCACGCGGCAGCCCGCGCCTCAAGAACCCTGCACCTGCTCGACGGGAAACTCTCGGCGGAAATGGCCGCATGAAGTTTCTACCCGTCGTTCTCGCAAACTTCAGAAGACACCGGTTGCGAACGATCCTGACAATCCTCTCGGTCCTGGTCGCGTTCCTCCTGTTCGGTTACCTCTCCGCGATCACGAAGGCATTCTCGATGGGGATCGACATCGCCGGCGAGGACCGTCTCGTCGTTCGGCACAAGGTATCGATCATCCAGCTGCTGCCGGAAAGCTACGAGCAGGACATCGAGAGCATCGACGGAGTGGCGAACGCCACCGCGTTCACGTGGTTCGGCGGAATCTATCAGGATCCGAAAAACTTCTTCGCTCAGATCGCCACCGACCCCGATGAAGTGTGGGACATCTATCCGGAATACGTGATCGATGAAGAATCGCTGGCGCGATTCAATGCGACACGAACGGGCGCGGTCGTCGGGAAACAGACCGCCGAACGCTACGGCTTCAAAGTAGGCGATCGGGTTCCGATTCAGGCGACGATCTGGCAACCGAGAGACGGAACCCAGACGTGGACATTCGAGATCGTCGGCATCTACGAAGCTGCCGAAAAAGGGGCCGACGACTCGCAGTTCTTCTTCCGGCAGGATTACCTCGAGGAGAACTCATACACGGGCGGTCAGGTCGGCTGGTACGTGATCAAAGTCGACGACCCCGACCGCTCGGTGGAGCTCGCCAGAACGGTCGACGAAACATTCGCGAACTCGCCTGCCGAGACGAAGACCGAAACCGAGGGAGCGTTCATCCAGGCTTTTGCCGATCAGGTCGGGAACATCGGCGCGATCGTGACCGCAATCCTCTCGGCGGTCTTCTTCACGATTCTTCTCGTCGCCGGGAACACGATGGCGCAGGCGGTCCGGGAGCGGACCCGGGAGCTCGGGGTGCTCAAAGCGCTCGGGTTCTCCGACGCCGCGGTGCTGGCACTCGTCCTGATCGAGTCGACGATCATCGCGATCATCGGAGGCGCGATCGGGCTGGGCCTCGCCTGGGTACTGATCGCTCAGGGGGACCCGACCGGCGGAGCGCTCCCGCTTTTTTATTTTCCGATTCGCGATCTCGTACTCGGAGCGGCCTTCGTGCTCCTCCTCGGAATCGTAGCGGGACTCCTTCCCGCGATTCAGGCGATGCGCCTCAATACGGTCGAGGCCCTCCGGAGGGATTGATGACGAGCTGGCTCGCACAGATATGGTCGCTGATCCGCTTCAATCTGAAGACGTTGCCGGCGCGAAAAGGGAGCGCATTCTCCGCGATCATCGGCATAGCCGGTGTCGTCGCCGTTCTTATCGGAGTGTTGTCGATCGCGAGAGGTTTCGAGGCCGCGATGACCGGGACCGGCTCTCCGGACACCGCGCTGATTCTCCGGTCGGGATCGGACAGCGAGCTCACCAGCGCTCTGACACGGGACGAGACGCGGATCGTGGCCGACGCTCCCGGTATTGCGACCGAAGAAGGGGTGATTCTCGCTTCTCCCGAGCTCTTCGTCATCGTGAATCTTCCGAAACGCTCGACCGGTACGGACGCCAACGTGCCGATGCGCGGCGTCGAGAAGCCGGCATTTCTCGTTCGTCCGGAGCTCGAGATCGTCGAGGGTCGGATGTTTCAGTGGGGACGCAACGAAGTGATCGTCGGGCGCGCGGCAAGCCTGCAGTTCTCCGGACTCGAGCTCGGCAACCAGCTGACATTCGGCCAGAACGAATGGGAGGTCGTCGGTCTCTTCGAGGCTGAAGGAGGACTCACGGAGTCGGAGATCTGGGCCGATGCGGCGGTCGTCCAGCCCGCGTACCGCCGGGGATCCACCTATCAGATCGTCGTCGCGAAGCTCGCTTCGCCGGGTGTCTTCCAGGAGTTCAAGGACACGCTGACCGCGGATCCCAGGGTCAATGTCAAGGTCGAGCGCGAGACCGACTACTACGCCAACCAGTCCCGCCTCCTCACCCGCCTCATCGCGGTCCTCGGGACTCTGATCTCGGTGCTCATGGCGATTGCTGCGGTTTTCGGAGCGCTCAACACGATGTATACGGCCGTCGCATCGCGTGCGCGCGAGATCGGGACCCTGAAGGCGCTCGGCTTTTCGGAAAGTCCGGTCGTCATTTCGATCATCATCGAGTCGCTTCTCCTGGCATTGATCGGAGGCGTACTCGGAGCGGTTGCCGCCTGGGTTGCTTTCGATGGCTTCCAGACGTCGACGCTGAACTGGCAGAGCTTCAGCCAGGTCGCATTCGCTTTCCGGGTGACCCCAGATCTGCTCGTCCAGGGGATCGTCTATGCCGCGCTCATCGGGATGATCGGCGGGCTCTTTCCCGCGATCCGCGCCGCCCGGATGCCGATCTCGGTTGCACTGCGAGAATCATAGATTCACGGCCTGCTTCCAGCCTCGGAGGGCTGAGAGAAGGTAGAGCGGGGTGAAGAAAGCCGGGCACGGGCGCGTTCACGGGCGCGGGAAGATCAGGCAGCGACACGCCGGTCTCCCGAAGCGGCGGAACCCGAGTAGGGGCCCTAGGTTAGCCAGCTCCGGAGGGGCGACAGATCTCCCGGAGTCTCGCCGGCGTGCGTGTGGTTCGACTCTACAGGATGTGTGAGAGGGTTCGGGAGACGTGCGGGATGCGTTCGGGGCGCGGCCCGGGTCGGCGGGTCGGCTGGCGTCCCGCTGCCCGCGCGTTGCAAGGTCCCGAGCGCGGTACAATGTCGCGTCGCGGGCAGCGCAGCTGAAGCGCCGATCCGTTAGGGCGCGTCCCGCAGCCGAGGTAAAATCCAGCCATGGGAAAACCGAAGGAAGAAGTTCGGCGGATGTTGGATGAGCTCTCCGACGACAGCTCGTACGAAGACATCCAGTATCACATCTACGTCAGGCAGAAGATCGAACGAGGTTTGCAAGCGGCAGAGCGTGGCGATCTCATCAATCAGGAAGAAGTCGAGCGCCGGATGGAGAAGTGGCTCGCAGAGTAAGGTGGACCACTCCCGCCTGGCAGGATCTGACAGAGGCTGCGGATCACATCGCGCGAGACTCGAAGTACTATGCTGCCTCATTCGTTCGCGAGACCAGAGACGCGGCGAGATCGCTGAACCACTTTGCCGATCGTGGTCGGGAGGTGCCCGAGCTTGGCGAGCGTCGGTTCGCGAGCTCTTCGTCCAAAACTACCGGCTGATTTACCATGTGCTCCCGCACGAGGTCCGAATCCTCGCGGTCATTCATCAAGCCCGGGATTCCGCTGCCGTCATCAGGCGGCGTCCTGACTGAATCGCTCGAGCCAACCACCGCACGCTCGACCGCTACTCAATCTTTGAACATCGCTGAGGCGTGCGCTGGCAGCTCAGCTCAAACGTTAGGGCGCAGGCCGCGTCGCACGAAAACCATGAAGATGTTCCGCATCCCTGTTCCCCCGTGGGCAAGAGAATTCAAGCGCGATGTCGGAACCCCGGGTCAACTGGCGAACCATTTTCCTGCCCCGGAGGGGCGACAGATTCCGAAATCTCGTCGACGCGCGTTGAACCCTGCGGTCAGAGAATGTGCGAGATGGTTCGGGCGAGCTGTTCGGTCGCTTTCTGAGCCACAGCGGGCGCGAGCGGAACTCATCGAGGTCGAACTCACACGCGTCATGAATGTTCATTCAGTCCGGTGTGATCAGAAGAACATGCTGGGTCTCATTGTCGGTCACACTCACAAATCCCCAGTATCCGAGCCCTGGCGTCAGTGAAGTCAGTCGGACGTGGAAATGGTCGAACTGGCGGAGCTCCGGGAAGATGTCGGTGATGTTGTAGATCGCGTCGTACCCGGGATAGCGGTAAAAGCCTGATCCCTTAACCTCGGGAACCGCCGGGTGATCTCCGGGTCGAAGCGTGGTGGTCGCCACCAGATGACCTTCCGGGTCGAGCAGCTCCACCTTCACGGCGCTGCCGCGGATCAGGACCGGGTCGAACACGCGAAGCGTCGAGCGAAGTTCCTCCCCCACCGGAACGGCCAGAAGCACCGCCTCGCGAGTGAGGAAGTCTTTTTCCCGGATCACCGGAATCTCGACGCCGGCCGGCTGGGCATGGCGCGACAACTCGAACAGGCGCAGATTGAGGTGGATGAGGTCGTCGACCTCCGGAAGATAGAGGAGCTCCCCTTGGTCGGGTGTGGGAGAACCGCCGACCTCACCCACACGACCAAAATAGCCCGTGGGATAGAGCGGTGCACACGAAAGGAAACAGTCGACTGGCACCTGCAGGAAATGGATGTCGAGGCCGGTGCCGTTATGGATCCACGTTTGGGTAGCCCAGAGACTCCCGTACGCGCCGGCGGCCTGATCGTGCCTCGTGAGAGCCACCGGAACGAGTACGGTCACCCGACCATCCCCATCGACGTCATTCCCTTCAGGCTCCAGGGCAGATACTGAAATGCCTGAAGAGGCGAGGATGAGTATCGTCAGGCAGACTGGGAATCGTACATTCATGATCAGCTCTCCTCTCTACTCGCATTCGCCGGTCGGTGAGCCGGCAGCTTCATTCCAGTAAACCATTCGCGCTCCGGAGGCGTTCCCCACCACGTTGAACTTGTACGGCGGATAGCCGGCACCCCAGGTTTGCTGCTGCGTGTCGTATCCCAAGGTTCCACTGGGGCACTGCGCTGGCGGGCTGGAAAGCCAGGTTTGATCACGTAGGCTATTATTCGGATCAACATCGAGGCAGAACCAGTAATCGTCCGTGGTCGTCAGGTAGATCTCGGCCGAGGCATTTGCGAGCAACCATGAGTATACGGCTTCGCTACCGGGCGTGCTGCCCGTCTCGCTCTTCTGCCGTTCCATGTAGCGTGCTGCAATACCGGCCACAATCGGCGACGCAAAGGAGGTTCCGGTCGCGCGATCGTACAGCGTCAGATTTTCATCAACGTCTCTGTAGAGAGAATGGCGCGCCGCATAGATACTGGTCGCGGGCGCATAGATGCTGACGCACGCACCCGAATTGGAGCCGCTGTCATGGCCGACGTCGATGGTGGACGAATCTTCCCAGAACTGAAACCGGTAATCCTTCGGATCCGTCGAGGATGTCGATACGCTCGTACCTCCCACAACAAAAACGTATCCCGAACGAAGGCTCGTCCGGGCACGGTCGTTAGGGGCGAAGAGGCATGCATCGGCAGTGAAGTTGTCAGCCGAGGTAAAGAACGGCTTGTTCGTGGCGTTCACCAATCCCTCGACAGCCACGCTGTATGCCGATGGTTGTGAACCACCGCCTTCGATCTCATCTTTCCAGTCAGGGACGAATCCGCTGTGGTTCACCACTCCCGGCAGGGATATGTATGGATTGCTGTTCGGATCCGCGATCCAATCGGTCGCGTCGATGAGATCCGCCGTGAGGGCTTGACCGTTCAAACACTGTGCAATCTTCAATGAAACGACCTGTGGCTTTGCAACACCGACCTGGGTTCCCGCGAGGACGGACGCGACCGCGGTGCCATGCCACAGGTGCGGCTGCTCATAGCCTGGCGCGGTGCATCCGTTGGTCACATCCGCTGTAAAAGGCTTGGACTTATCCGTCCGGTCCTCAGAGAAATCGACCGAGTGAACGACACGGGAGGGGTCCTCGAACTGGGGGTGATCGCTTTGGACTCCTGTGTCAATGACGTATGCGTAGACGCTGCGCCCCTCGGTGCACATATTGTGCTTGCTGTCGCGATCCTCCCATGAAACCTCATCCACTCGGTCGAGGTGCCACAGGTATTCACCATTGAACCATGTCCATTGGGTCCCTGAGATCTGCGGCTGCGGAGTTTCGGTCGTGAAGTTTTGCTCGACGAAGCGGATTCGTGGATCGGCCGCCATCGCATCGATATTCGTGTCCGATCCCCTTGTTAGAAATCCACGAAGCGAGTATCGCCAGACATCGACGAGATCCAGAGCGTAAGATTCTGTGAGAGAAGCGCAACACCTTCCACCGCTTCTGAAGGTATGGCGGAGTCTAGAACGACCATGTACTCCCCTTGAACACCCGTAGCAGGATGCCGGATCACTTTCGATGGAATGGCGGAAACAGCCGTAGCGCTGAACAGAAAAATACAGGCGATATGAAGATTTTTCACAGTTTCTCCCTTAGGTTCGATCTCGTATCAGGAGAGTCAGCCACCATGATTTTCATACCTGCTAGAAGTGATCTGTAACAGAATCGTGACAGAGAGGGCGTGGTTGGAGGGGCGACAGATCCCGGATTCTCGTCGGCGTGTGTGTGAACCTCGACTGTTACAGAATGTGTGAGACGGTTCGTGAGAGCTGTTCGGTCGCTTTCTGCCACAACGGGCGCGCCCGGAATTCCTCGAGGTCGACCTCATGCGCACGCGTCAGATCGTCTTCGAAGATCCTGACGAGCTGGCCTCCGATCTCGCTCGACGAAAAGACCATCGCGACCTCGTCGTTGAGCATCATCGACCGATTGTCGAAATTGATCGTACCGACGTAGCCCCACTTGCCGTCGACCACCATCGTCTTCGCGTGGACCATCGTCGGCTCGTACTCGAAGATCCGGATTCCGGCTTCCATGAGCTCCTCGAGATGGGCGCGCCCGGCGAAGTACGCCGGCCTCTGATCGGTGTTCCAGCCGGGGTCGAGGATCCGGACGTCGACGCCACGCTTCGCGGCTTCCATCATCAGCGTGCGAAAGTCGTCATCCGGAACGAAGTACGGGGTGGTGATGCAGATCGAGCTTTTCGCCGCGGCGATCGAGAGAACGAAAAACCGTTCGGCGTTCGTGCTGCCGATCGACGGATCGGTGTGCATGATTCCGGCGCGTACATCTCCCGCCCGCGCCTCTGCATCATCCTCGATCTCGCCGAACAGAACTTCGCCCATCAGCAGCTTCGCGCTCGATTCCGCCCAGTTCGCAATGAACGCCCCCTGGAGCTGGTCGACCGCAGGCCCCTCGATCCGGACGTTCGTATCCCGCCAGCATCCCTCGGTCTTTCCGTCGCCGAGCCACCGGTCGTCGATCCCGAAACCGCCCGTGTACGCGACCGCTCCATCGATGACGACCGCGCGGATGTGCATACGCTGACCGATCTTGTAGAGGAGGTTCCATTGGAATGGCCGGAAAACATTCACATGAACGCCGGCGTCGCGTAACCCGTCGAGGTACTCATCACTCAAACCATCCGTCCCGAAGTAATCGTAAAGAAAGTTCACCTTCACACCGGCCTTCGCGCGTTCGATGAGCGCCTCGCGGACCCGATCGGACAGCTCTCCGGGCCGATGAAAGAAGACGTGCCAGGAGATCGACTTCTTCGCCGTTCCGAGCTCGTCGATCATCCGGTCATAGGTGCCGTCTCCGTTGAGGAGGATCTCGACCCGGTTGCCGTCATAGAGCCGGCTGCCACTGAGGACTTCGAAGTGGCGGAGAAAGAGCGCACCGCCCACCTCCGGAAGCTCATCCGTTTCATCGAGGATCTCGACACTGCTGACCCGGGTCTCACGCGTGATGTACGGAATCGTCACGAGCAGGAACAGCCCGATGATCAGAAGGAGAACGATGATGGTGACCACGGCGAGGGCGCTTGCGAGGGTTGCGCCGGGGGGTAGTCGTCCCGCTCGGCGAGAGAGTCCGGGATCTCAGCCTCTAGAAAGAGACAGTCGTCGAGGGGGAAGCGGGACCGAGCAATTCCGTCAGGAGGTCGATCAGCTCCGGGTCGTCGCTCGAGACCGGACCGATGTGATACCAGCGGACATTACCGTCGCGGTCGACCAGAACGGTCGTCGGGACCACGGTCGTGTTGAACGCGTCCAGGGTCGTCATGCCGGGATCGTGGATCACCGCGTAATTGATCTCGAAGTTGCGAACGAACTCCTGGATCTGCGGGGCGGTTCCGGCGTTGTCGACCGAGACTCCGAGAACTTCGAAGCCCTTCGGTCCCCAGGCCGACTTCAACTCGATCAGATCGGGAATCTCGTAGCGACAGGGCGTGCACCACGTCGCCCAGATGTTGATCAGGGTCACATTGCCTTCGAGGTCGCCCGACCATCGCCCGCCGGCGAGGGTGACGGCCTCGAACTGAGGCAATCGATCGCCGATCTCGATGCCCCCCCTCTGCTGCGGAGCACTCTGGACGATTCGCGGTCCGCTGTCTCCGAGCTCGGAGGTCTGTTCGTCCCCGCCACATCCGGCGATGCCGGGCAGCAGCAGCGTCGCCGCCAGCAGGTACGAAAAAGCCCGCCTTTCAGCGGGCCTGTTCTTTTCGAGAGTGTGGATGTCAGTCCTCTTCTTCTTCTTTTTCTTCTGCCTCGTCCTTCGCGCGTCCGATGAGCTCCGGTTCGGCGATCTCCTCGATCCCTTCCTCGGGCTCTTCGACTTCTTCGATGGCCTTCGGTGCAACCGAGACGACGACGCGATCCTCGTCGACGTCGTAGAGCTCAGCCCCCGGAGGAATGGCGAGGTCGGAGACGCGACGGACGTCGTTGATGTCCATGTCGGTGACGTCGATGACGAACTCGTCCGGGATGTCGGCCGGAAGACATTCGACCTCGAGCTCCCGAAGCTGAAAGTCGAGAATACCGCCAAACTGCTTCACGCCCTTCGCCGTTCCCGTCACGTGGATCGGAACCGTCACGTGAACCTTCTCGTCCATGTTGACGCGAATGAAATCGATGTGGGTCGGACGCCTGCTGATCGGATCCATCTGGAAATCACGGATCATCGCGTGACGGGTCTGATCGCTGTCTGCCAGCTTGAGGAGGAAGACCGAACGGATGCCGTGATCACCCTTGCGGATGAGGTCGGTCAGTTCGCGCGAGCCGACGGTGATCGCCATCGAATCGCGATCTCCACCGTAGACGACGGCCGGGATCTTCCCGTCCCGTCGTAGTTTTTTGGCGGCTCCGGAGCCGGTCTTCTCGCGCCGGGCCACTTCGAGGGTCATCTCAGACATGCTGCAATACTCCTTTCGAATCTACGCCGTGCCCGATAAAAGCCCTCGAATCAAACAAATTCCCATAGAAACAGGGACCAGGGATCAGGGATCAGGGATCAGGGGTTGCAAACCCAGAGCTCATTCATCGACTCAACGTGCCGCTTTCGGCTCTGGGATCGAGAAGGTCGAGCGCCCGATCCCGGATCTCGACGCGGACCCCTGCGTTACCATCCCTCCATGAGATATGCCGCCATCCTCCTCGCTCTTTCCCTCCTTCTCGGCTGCACATCCTCAGCTCCTACCCAGGCCTCCGACCTCGAGGAGATCCAGGCGCAGAGCCGCGCGCTCTCCGAGGCTTATGCCCGGGAGAACATCCCGGCGCTGGTCGCGATCTACACCGTGGACGGTGTCGCGGCGCCCGGCGGCCGCGACTTCGTTCGGGGTCCGGAGGCGCTGAGGCGGCTCTGGACGCTTCCGGATGGGGCCGACGTGATTCGTCATCAGGCGACCCCGGTCGAGATCGTCGTCGACGGCGATCACGCGTACGACTGGGGCTACTACGAAGGGGAGACGGTCCGGGAAGGACAGGCATCGCCGTTCCGCGGAACCTACGTCATCATCTGGGAGCGGGGCGAAGACGGGGTGTGGCGCATTGCCGTCGACATGTGGGCGCGGCTCCAGAACCGGAACTGAGGAAGGGGTGGAGCCGTTGGCCGGACTTGAACCGGCGACCTGCTGATTACGAATTCGATCTAACGAAAGTCGCCGAGAATCGCAGGAAGCCGGAAAGCCTCATTTCTCAGGCCTTTCGTTCGCTCTTCCACTCGCGGAGAATTGCTGCGAGTCGCGGGGGTGGCTGTCAAACTGGCTGTCAAATGATCTGTTCTGACGGCCACGGTCACGCGGCAGAGGCCACGCACGGCTCGAGAGCGGCCGTCATCGAGGAGCACGAGAGAGGCCCGCCCGGCTGGTTGCAGCAGGGACAGCGCTCGCCCGCGCTCCCAAAAAATCGGAGGGGGTGGGGGTGTACCCAACCCTTGGAATTGAAACCGGGTCCCCTCTCTCTACTCAAACTGTCCCACTTCATGAACGGGTTCGAAGCCCGGAGGAAAACAAGATGAACGACGAACGAGAATTGACGCAAAGCGAGAAGCTCTCCCTGGCATTCAGGCTGATCGAAATCACGCCGCCCGGTGAGCTTCACTGGTTCGAGCCGACCGATACCGGCGATGCAGACGAAGACGGCTTCATGAACCCGCGGGCACGCGTCCGGGCCCTGCTGTCTGCCGACTGCGACGAGGAGCTCATGCCTTTTAACTACGTCTTGACGGTCTGCGAGAACTACACGGTCGGCGGAATCGAGGGAGTGCGGAAGGTCTTCCGTGCCGCGCTGGAGAACGAGGAATTCGAGCCGGACGTCAGTGAACCTGAAGCCATCGATCCGGAGAGCATCGGGTTTCTCTTCCTGAAGCGATCTGATTTCCTCCGGGTCGTGACCAGGCGAACCGGCCTCACTGTCGGCTATCTCTGCGAGATCCTCACCGATCGAGATACCGCTCGAGACTCCCGGCCCGGCTTCTCTTTCGGGGCCGGGAAGTCCCGCGACAACTCGGAAATGACGGATGAGCTCCATCTGCCCGCTTGGTTTCTCGCAGAGGCGTTGGCAGCAGCGAAGCAGAAGTATCTGAGAGTTTCCTCGGTGAGTGAGACGCGGATCCGGTGGACTGCACCGGAGCCGGAATTCGACGAAGAAGCGATCTGAGACGTGCGCGAGGGGGCATCCGTCCGGAATGGAAGGCTCTGCCCCTTCGAATTCTTCTTTTGCCAGATGGAAAATCTGGAAGAAAACTACTCTTCTTCGTCGGCGTCAGGCTCTTGTCCTGATGGAAGAGCTCGGAAAAGAGTTCCCTGAGCCTCGAAGGGCTCTTCGATTTGAAGATTCCACTTCCCACAGATCGGGCTTTTCAGGCTCAGAAGATCGCTGGGGCGTAGGCGATCACCCGCCCCGTCGAGAGTCCACATGGAATCGACCTCGGATGCTATTGCCGTGGCGGCGTGGACTGCATCTGGAGTCTTGATCTTCGGGTCATCGTTCTCGCCGCTGTAGGTGTATCGGATCTCGCGCGCGATGTCGGCGACTCGGATGTCTACGTTACGCTCGACGACATTTCGGCGAGACAATAGTCCGACGAAGCGCTTCTCTTTTTTAGGATCCAGCTTCGTCTTGGTTATCTCGATGCGGGTGATGGTCGATGTGACCAGTGTCGCCTCCCCAGCTTCGACCCTATCGATGCAAGCGTTGATGCCGTCGAGGACGGAGGTCTTTCGCTTCTCCATGTCGATCAATGCTATGAACACGCAGGTATCCCAGTAGATCTTTGGCGACTTACTCATCCTCAGCTCTCAGCTCCTCCAGGTAATCTCGCACGTTCTTTCCCTCGGTGAGCCCTGGCGACATATTCCGGAGGTCGCTCAGTTTAGGAAGATCCTTTTCATCGGGCAGCTCCTCGATTTCATCGACCGCGATGTGATCGGCGAAGTTCGATCGCGGCTTGTACCGCAGCTCTCCGTATATCCGGACCCATTTTCGGCCCGCCAGGGCCCGTAGAACCTGATCCATTTGTTCAGCCTTAAACGAGCAATCGATACTCGTCGGGCCGATGATCGGATAGATTCTGCACTTGCGATCCTTGTGAAGGTTCACCGCTTCAAGGCTGCCCTCTACCGAACCGTATTCGTAGGATGTTTCGCGAGCCCACAGGTCGAAGAAGGTCTTTTGATACTTCTCATCCATCACCAACGGCTTCAGCTTCTCTCCCACCACCCTGAACTCGATGCGACGCATGTGGTCATCCGTGGACGGAACGATCTTGCTGAGCGTATCCAGAGATGTGCTCGGCACTTGGTCAAAGCGCCCCTTACCGAGGTGAGCCATTGACCTTTTAAACGTCCTGACGACCTGCCGACCCGCATTCATTGGAACATCTCGGTTGATGGGCCTCGGCTCTACCACAAACCCGGAGCTTTCGTTGACCAACTCCACCACCACGTAGTTGAGACCTCTCTTCTGTAGAACGCTCCTCTCGATTTCCCGGAGCCCATTGACAATCCTCTCCAGCCTGTCCGCCAGCTCGTCGAGGCGGACGTCTCCTTCCTCATCGTCTCCGATGAATCGGATGTAGAGACGTGGTGGTTTTCGGGTGGTCATTCAGGGACAGTATGGACCGTATCGAATCGACGTGCCAGCATCAGTACATGGCGAGATGACTCCTGTGGTTTTACCTAACGGTGCCATCGGCGGCTCCTTCCTCCCTCAGTCGTCGTCTTCCGCGCCAAGCAGATCCAGCACCTCTTCAGTCGCTTGATCACAGCAGATCTCCGCCGTGAGCTGTAGTGATTCGAGTTCGCTCCCCGAAACCTTGATGTCCCGAACGCGCTCCCCGTGCTCGGGGCATCGATAGTCCGAGACCGCATCAGCGATCGACTCCGTCACGGCTTCCTTGATCGCGTCATCGAAAGAGTCCATACCGTCGAAGGTGATCTTCATGTGTCTTCTCCATCTGTGAACCGCGAGCGGACGTCTCTCTCGCAGACGTCGAGCGCCGCGCGGAGCTCGCGCTCTGTTTCCGGACCGGGCAGCGCGAGCCAGCGGTACACCGGCCGTGCCTCGTCGCCCTTCCACTCCATCATCCAAGCGAGATGCCGAGCCCGAACCGGCGCATCCCAGTCCAGATCACGGCCGTCGAGGTATCCGCGAAAATCCTCGATGTAGCTGAGGATCGCGTTCAACGTTACCTCCGTGAACTCCTGCTGGAATGTGCGCTCGGACTCACTCATGGGTTTCTTTCATCGACCACTCGTTTTCGTCGCTGTCATTTACGGTCACATTTGAGAGCAGCTCTCCTGTGTTCGGGCGTCGCGTTGGTCCCCGGAGCTTCAGTCGTGCGCACCGATGGCGGATAGGACGCAAGTCCAGCTGTCGCGCCCGCCAGTTGTGTAGAGTCTGGTGATTTCGAACGCACAGCGCGCAAAACACTGAAACTGGCCCGCGATCGCCGTGAAAAAGTATGACACCGTCTACTCCAACCTGGTCGAGGAGAAAGGACATGTACGTCAGAGAGTGTAAGAGAAACGGGTAGTCTGCAGTCTGCTTGGTGTGACGACGCCCCGATGAGTCGCCCCCGATAACTAGGTACAGCTCCTCGAGGCGGTAATCGCATCGTATCCTGTCACCTTCGGCCGAGTTCAGACTCGGGGCCTTCCGCTGAAACACCTCATTCATGACATCCGGCCCCATCCGGAGCCACTGGTTCAATCCGACCACTCGAAGGAGAGGTGGCGCATCCTCTTCTATGCGCCGCCATTCAACGTGAATATTTTGGATATACCGCCCGACCAGCGAGTTAGGCTGCGGGAGCAGATCGTGACCAAATAATGTCGTCCGGTCCAGTTTCGCCACCGAACTCTCAAGGAAGCCGGATAGCTGCGAAACGAACGCCTCCCTCTCGTTCTTTCGAGGGAGTTCAAAGGGATCAAGATGAGCCCCAGACATCCGAAATCGGAGGCTGATTGATGTTCTATCCAGGTGAGTCACTTTTGCCAGTTTTACCTCCAGCCGCGGAGCAATATCACTCCACTCTAACTCGACCCGTCGCGCTGTTGAACCTCCCTTGTTGGTGGTACCTTCAGCGAACATTTCCGTGAGCTGCAAGCCCACCCTCTTCCCGCCGTCTGCGACCAGGACCCCGTCTATCCCCGGGACATCGAAGTGTTCAAGTTCGGCGGTATGGAGCAGTGGATGGCCGGCGATTAACCGCTCAAGGACTCTGCGCTCCCCATCGAATGGATTACCTCCCATGGCAACATAAAACGCAAAGTGCACCAAGGGGATTGCCCCCCGGGTGGACTGCACCGGACCCCGAATGCGACGAGGAGCGATCTGAAGACACGGGGCGAAGGGGCAGAGCCTTCCGGCGTCCCGGATGGATGCCCCTTCGCCTTTTCTCAAGCTCTCTTCGGGAGTATGATTTCGAGCACTCAACTCAACGACATCATCAGGAGGCACCGATGAGAATTCAGCGAACTACCGGCGTCCAGCATCTACGCCAATACGCAGCTATGACGGTTCTCATCATTCTCTTTGCAGTGCCCGTATTCGCCGATCGCGGTGAAGTCGTGCGAACCCTGAAGAACTGCGATTTTTTCATCGTGGAGGTTGAAGGAGTTGATTATGCGGTAATCGAGTCCTGGGATCTTTCGGTCCCCGACAAAAAAGACGAGCTCATCGGCGAGTTCAACACGTACGGCATGGTCACGCTGTACAACAAAACTCAGGATCTTGAGATCGAGGTTTACATCGAGGACTACATGCTTTTTGAGGATGAGGCGAGCAGGATTCTGTTTGAGAAATGCGAATGAGGATGATTTTGAGATCCGTGGAATCGTCCGGCGCGGAATCAAGGTCACGACGTTCTCGAAGATCAGTGGTTGAGGGGGTAAACCGATGACCCAAGCAACCCGCTTCACTGACGCGGAACTCTCGAAGTATGTAGTCTGCACCGCATGCGGCTACTTCGGGATCCCCCGATCGTATTCGTGCGTTCAGCTCTTCGTCCTGATCTTCCTGCTGCTCTTCGGGATTCTTCCGGGACTGATCTACGCGGCTGTCGTCGATGCGTGGAAGAAACGCTGCCCACGGTGCGACAACAAGTCCCTCATCCCGGCCACCGCTCCAAACGCGAAAGCCATGATCGCCGAAGGCAGGGTCCGCGGCGCTCAGTGAGGTACCAGGTCACCGGAGTCGAAGAGCCGGGCGGGAGGGATATCAGGGCTCGGGAGTTTGGCTGAGGCCGAATGTACAATGGCACCGAGAGCGAACTCTGCGAGCTTGCACCCCGATGATTCAGGAATGCTCCTTCATCCGCTGGAAGTATGGAGCGCCCGAGGCCTCGACATGATGCTTAGGGCGACAGGAAATCTGTGAGGGGGAGGCGGGTCTGGCTTGGGATTGCGGTGGCGGTCCTCGCCGTGGTGATATTCGTCGGACCACTCGTAGGTAATGCTGTTCATCGATCAAGAACCAAAGCTCGCGAGGCAGAAGAGGCAGCGCGTGCAATGGCGATAGTTGACTCCGGAAGGATCACGATCACGGAATGGAGTGGGACGGCCTCGGCAACAACTCCGTCGGCGACCCTCTGGGGGCGCGTAAAGAATCGGTCCGATGAAAACATCGCTCGCGTCCACCTCGAAGCAACGCTGCACCACTGCCCCGATGCCGCGCCGGTTCAGCATATCGGGCGGCGATCCCCGGAGATGATATGCGAGACCGTAGATCGGGACTCCTTCGAGATCCTGGATGTGCCGGACGGCGAATCGCGAGACTTTGAGGAGATGGTCCTGTTTACTGCGATACCAAGCGAGCACGGCTACCGCCTGGACGTTAAAATCACAAGCGTAGAGTTGGAGTAACGGGAGGATGTCGATCGATCGCGTCACACTCAGACGTGTCGGAGCGCGTCCGAACAAACCGGGAATTCGTCGTCTGTCAGCGCAAACGTTCCCTCCGCCCGCTTGATGGATGGAAGTAGGCCTCCAGCAATCTGACGTGATTCTGCGAACGTTATTTGCCCCTCGGAGGGCGGCTGAGTCCCTCCCACATGAGTCGAATACGAGGAGGCTTAGGAAAAGGGTGGAGCCGTTGGCCGGACTTGAACCGGCGACCTGCTGATTACGAATCAGCTGCTCTACCAACTGAGCTACAACGGCACCCGGGTGATGCGGCTGTGAGGAACACCTCGGGGTGCCGATATATTCGCGGATTGAGTTCCGTACGCCCAGCTGGAAACCGGTGCTACCAGCGGTCGGTTGCGCCGCCCCCGCCGAAATCCCCTTCCCCTTCGCGCGCGGGAGCGGATTCCGGCGAAGTTCCCGGGGTCGCGGCGGCGATCAGAACCGTCTGCGCGATCTCTTCGTCGGTTGCGCGCCGGAGGCGGTCGGACGTGATCCCCTCGGTCTTCCCCGCAAATCGCCGGCTCCAGAGGACCGCCGAGGTGAGCAGAACGAGCCCCCAGGCAAACGCCTCCGCCTCCGGCTTCCAGTCGAGGTAGCCGGAAATCTCGTACAGGACGAACCCGCCCCCAGCGAGGACAGCGAGGATCGGCGCGAGAATCCGGCGCCGCAGACCGATCGCCGCGAGCGTGATTCCGCCGATCACCGCTGCCGTAAGGCCCGCAACGCCTTTCGAGCTCAGAATCGCCGCCGCAAACCCGTAGCAGAGGATCGTCGACAGCTCGACGAACCGCGCGTGGAAGGGGCGTTTCTGCTCGAAGGTATCGATGATGGCAAACAGAATCGCGAGAATCAGCGCGACCCAGCCTACTGCCGTGTCGTCGATCCAATCCGAAAGGCTGGCGCCAAGGAAAGCCACCGAAGCCAGACCGATCCAGGGATTGAGCAGACGGATCGCAGAGACTGCCAGAGCAACACCAATGGCCGCCAGCCCCGCCGGAACCGAATCTCCGCCGGGAGACGTGACGATCATGACGGCTCCGATCGACCAGAGCGCCTCCTCGACCCCATGCCGGAAGAACCGCCGCCGGTCGATCAGCAGCTCGCCCGCTGCAATCGAGAACAATCCAATGAAAAGTTGCGCGGGTTCCTGCTCGAGAATGTCGAAGAGGATGACGATTCCGAACGACGCATAGATCCCGACTGCCGTCAGGGCGAAGAGCGCGAGACGGGGAAAGGTCGAGGTCGTTCTCCATTCGAGCTCCCGCGCAACGGTCACGGGATTCTCGCCCACGCGCTTCGCGGCGGCGATCATTCTCTCGACCGCAACCGTCGGCCGGAATCTCACCGCGACCTCCGCTTCGAGAGGAACCAGACCGTGAAGCCGACGAGGACGAGCGAGGTCAGCGCGATCCAGATCGTCGCAAACTCCGACTGGACTTCGCTCAGAACCAGCGCGTCGAGGCCGATGGCTCCATAGACGACCGCGTAGAACAGCTCCTCGTCCCGCGTACCCGCTCTCGCTCGAACGATGGCGAACGCGGCGAGCACGATCAGGATCGCGAGACCGATCCACCGCGCCTCATCGGAGACGATCCAGCAGATCGCGCCGATGAATGCGAGATTGATGGCGAAGCCCCGGAAGTACGGAGTGAACTTCGATGGTGCGGCCAGCCGTGCATCGAGCAATCCCCAGATCGCGATCGAGCCGGCGGCGGCGAGGAGCCGCCCTCCCGCTCCGAACGCACCGGCGGAGAGAAACTGACCGCTCCGCTCGACTCCCCACCACCCGGCGAGCGAAACGATCGCGACGGTCATGACCGCGCGCGATCCGAAGCGATAGGCGGTCGCGCCATGGAAGGCGGCGAGAAGCAGCAGATGCCAGGACCACCGGCTTCCGAGGACCGCGTAGCGGATCTCGATCCACGCGATCGCGGTCGAGAACAGCAGTGCTCCCAGCAGAAGAACGATCTCGCCGACGGTCGCTTCCGCGCTTCCCCGCCTCGTTGCCCATCCGTAGCAGATCGCGGAGGTCAGAAGGACGGTCGCGATGCCGATGATGTGGACCGTCTCGCCGGGTGTCTCGGCGAGCCACATCGCCGCGGCACCGACGATCAGGCTGACACCCGCCAGCATCAGGAACCGAAGCGGCGACCAGATCGAGAAGATCTCCCGACGCTCGATGCGCACGAGCTGCTCGCCGGCACCGCGCTGTTCGATCTCTGGGACGAGCCGGAGCATTGTTTTTTGAAGGATTTAAGGATGTGAGGATATAAGGATATGAGGAGGAGAGATTTGAGGATATGCGGATTGGGGGACGCCGGAAATCATGAGGATGGCGCGCACTTGAGGGAGAAGGTCCAACATCCTTAAATCCTTAAATCCTCATATCCTTATATCCTCTTCTTTTCATATCCTCTTCTCAGCCGGGTAATCATCTTCGCGGATCAGGATCTCGCGCGGCTTCGATCCCTGGCTCGGGCCGACGATTCCGTTCGCTTCCATCATCTCGATGAGACGCGCGGCGCGGGAGTAACCGAGGCGGAGACGTCGCTGCAGATAGGAGGCGGACGCCTGTCCGGTCGTCAGTACCGTCCGAACGGCCTCGTCGTACTTCGGATCGTCGAGGAACTCGATTCCGTCGGCTCCGGTCTTTTCTTCCGGCGCCGCCGTGACCTCTTCGATGTAATCGGGGTCTCCCTGGCATTTCTTGACGAACTCCACCACCTCGGAGATCTCCTGCTCCGAGACGTAAGCGCCGTGCAGACGACGCATCCGCGCCGTCCCGGGCGGGAGGAAGAGCATGTCGCCGTTCCCGAGAAGCTTTTCGGCACCCTGCGTGTCGAGAATCGTTCGGGAGTCGATTCTGGAGGCGACCTGATAGGCGATGCGTGAGGGAAAGTTCGCCTTGATGACGCCGGTGATGACATCGACCGACGGGCGCTGCGTTGCGAGAATCAGATGGATACCGACCGCGCGCGCCTTCTGAGCGAGCCGTGCCACCGAATCCTCCACCTCTTTCGAAGCCACCATCATCAGATCGGCGAACTCGTCGATGATCACGACGATGTAGTGCATGTGCTGGAGCAGATCGATCTGCTCCTCGTTCAGTCTCGCCTTCCGCTTTTCGAGTCGCGCAGAGTCTTCGAGGAGCTCGTTGAACTGCACGATGTTGCGCACGCCGCAGCTTGCGAGGAGGCGATACCGGTTCTCCATCTCCTGAACGGTCCAGAGGAGAGCATTCGCGGCCAGCTTCGGATCGGTGACGATCGGATGGAGCAGATGGGGGACGTCTTCGTAAACCTTGAGCTCGACCAGCTTGGGATCGATCATCAGGAGTCTCAGGTCGCTCGGAAAGCTCTTGTAGAGGAGCGAGACGATCATCGAGTTCAGACCGACCGACTTCCCTGCGCCCGTCGCACCGGCGACGAGAAGATGCGGCATCCTGGCGAGATCGGTCACGACGGGCTCGCCGTGGATGTCCTTTCCGAGCGCGACGGTGACGGGCGACTGGCTTCTCTGGAAGGCCTTGGTGTCGATGATTTCCCTCAGCGCGATCAGGTCACGCCGGCTGTTGGGGATCTCGATCCCGACCGTCGACGAGCCGGAGATCCTCTCGATCCGGATCGATTCGGCCTCGAGGGCGAGCGCGAGATCGTCACCGAGATTCACGACCTTCGCGTACTTGACCCCCGGGGCCGGTTTGAACTCGAAGGTGGTAACGACGGGGCCGGGATGATATGCGGTGACCTCCCCCTCGACGTTGAACTCGCCTGCGGTCTGCTCGATGAGCTTCCCGAGATCCATGAACCGCCGGTGCTCCGACTCGTCGAGCTTACCGCCACCCGAGCCCTCGAGGAGCAGACCGACGTGCGGCAGCCGCCTGGAGGAAGTCGTGCGGGTGCGGCGCGGAGCCGGCGTGCTCTTCGGCGGCTTGAAGTTCGATTCGTCACCGAGGATGAGCCCATCAGCCTCGGCTTCGTCACGTCTGAGCTTGCGGCGGGAGATGCTAGTCACGTTTTCCTCGAGGGCCTCGCGCTCGAAGAACGTCCCCTCCTCCCTCACCTCCTCCGGATCGCGACCCATCTCGGCGGCGGCGCGTCGGAGATCGTCTCGGGTGACGCGGCGCACGCTGAACGAACCGGGACCGCTGACCTGTCGAACGGCCGGCGTTCGATCGACGACGGGCCGGATCAGTTCGGCAGTTGCGGGCGTCTGTTCGAGATGCTTTCTGACGACGACCGATTTCATCCGGTCTTTCCGGCGCCGCTCGGTGAGTCGGGACCAGTGAACCAGCAGGACACTCCAGCCGTACGCGATGAGCTGTCGGAGTCGGGAGAAGATGTCGGCGAGGCTGACGCGAGTAGCAAGCAGAAGCCCGACGAGAAGTAACGTCACGAGCGCGATGGCAGCACCCGTCGCGTTCATGTTCGCTGCAATTGCCGCTCGGATCTGCTCCCCGAAATAGCCTCCGGCATCGACCAGCGCCCCTCGGAACCAGAACTGACCCAGCGCCAGATCGAGCAGCGGCGGAATGACCGTCAGCAGAATGACGACACCGAGAAACTTCGTCCTGAAGTGATCGACCTCCTCGCCCCAGAATCGCTTCCAGCCCAGCAGCACCAGAACTGCCGGAACGAAGAGCGCTCCCGCCCCGAGAAAGCTGACCAGCAGCCATGCCACCGTGGCACCGTAATAGCCGATGGCGTTGGAGATCGCAGGATTGCTGGATGTATTGAACGCCGAGGAGTCGCCGGGGTGGTAGGTGACCAGCGCGAGCGCAATGGTGATCCCGAGGGCGAGAATGATCACCCCGATCAGTTCATTGCCACGCCGGCTCCTGAAAAGCTCGTCCAGCTCCATCTTCCTCCCCTGCCCACACGACACACGTAGAGCCGCTTGCCTCGATGATAGCAAAAAAGCAGGATTCAGGAGACAGGATTCAGGAGACAGGATTCAGGAGACAGGATTCAGGAGACAGGATTCGGGAGACAGGATTCAGGAAACAGGATTCAGGAGACAGGATTCAGGAGACAGGATTCAGGAAACAGGATTCGGGAGACAGGAGCGAACCACTCGTCATTCTGAGCCCGGCGGAGCACGGGCGAAGAATCTGGGCGGGGGATCGTGAGTCATCGTTGCGGCTCACTCGTCAACTTTTTCCACGAGTCGCCACCCAGATCCTTCGCCGTCCTTCGGCGGCTCAGGATGACGAGGGGGTGGGTTTCGCGAGAGCAAACCTTCGTCCATGATCGTTGCAGTGCAGCAAGCTGGTCCCGCGTCTCTGGATCCTGAATCCTGTCTCCTGGATCCTGCCTTAAAAGGCTGCCGGCTCCTGGTAGGTGCCGAACACGTCCCGGAGAGCATCGGAGATCTCGCCCACCGAAGCGTATGCCTTCACACAGTCGAGGATGAATGGCATCGTGTTCTCGGTCTCGATCTTCGCGGCATCTCTGAGTGCCTGGAGAGTCCGCTCGACTTTCGCCTGATCCCGCTCGTTCCTGATCTCGTTCAGCGCGGCGATCTGCCCCTCGGCGATCGAGTCGTCGATGTAGAGGATGTCGTAGGGATCCTCCTCGTCCATCCGGAACTCGTTGACGCCGACGATGATCTTCTCTCCGCTGTCGATCGCACGCTGATAGCGGTACGACGCGTCCCAGATCTCGCGCTGCGGGAATCCGGCCTCGATCGCCTCGACCATACCGCCGAGCTCGTCGATCCGCCGGAAGTACTCGAGACACTCTGCCTCGATCCGGTTGGTCGCCTCTTCAACGAACCACGATCCACCGAGCGGGTCGGTGGTGTTCACCAGACCCGACTCATGAGCGATGACCTGCTGGGTCCGGAGTGCGATTCGAGCCGCCTGCTCGGTCGGCAGCGCCATCGTCTCGTCGAGCGAGTTCGTATGGAGCGAGTTGGTTCCTCCGAGAACCGCGGCCATCGCCTGAATGGCGACACGGACGACGTTGTTGTACGGCTGCTGGGCCGTCAGCGAGCAGCCGGCGGTCTGCGTGTGGAACCGACACATCATCGACTTCGGATCTTTCGCACCGAACCGATCGCGCATCTCGCGTGCCCAGATCCGACGGGCCGCACGGAACTTGGCGATCTCCTCGAAGAAATCGTTGTGCGAATTGAAAAAGAACGAAAGGCGAGGAGCAAAGTCATCGACGTCGAGACCGGCGCGAATGCCGTACTCGACGTACTCGAGACCATCGCGAAGTGTGAATGCGAGCTCCTGCGCGGCGGTCGAGCCCGCTTCCCGGATGTGATAGCCGGAGATCGAGATCGTGTTGTAGCGCGGTACGTTCTCGGTGCAGAAGCGGAACGTATCGGTCACCAGGCGCATCGAAGGACGCGGCGGATAGATGTACTCCTTCTGCGCAATGTACTCCTTCAGTATGTCGTTCTGCAGTGTGCCGGAGATCTTCTTCCAGTCGGCTCCCTGCTTCTCGGCGACCGCGAGATACATTGCCAGGAGAATCGGCGCCGTGGAGTTGATCGTCATGGAGACGGTCACGTCCTCCAGGCTGATTCCCTCGAAGATCGTCTCCATGTCGGCGAGAGTGTCGACTGCAACCCCGCACTTGCCGACCTCTCCATTGCTGTACTCGTGATCGGAGTCGTAGCCGTAGAGAGTCGGGAGGTGAAACGCGACGGAGAGGCCCGTCTGGCCCTGCTTCAGAAGGTAGTGATAGCGTGCGTTGGTCTGCTCCGCGGTGCCGAATCCCGCGAACTGCCGCATCGTCCATGGCTTCCCGCGATAACCAGTGGGGTGGACGCCTCGGGTGTAGGGAAACTCACCGGGATTACCGAGGTCGCGCTCGTAGTCGAGCCCGGCGACCTGATGTGGCACACCGAGGGGATTGACCGGCGCGCTGCTGGTGGTCGTGAAGTCACTCTTCCAGACCCCCCGCTTTTCGATCATCGGATCATGGGACTCGCGCTTCCACTCCTCCCACTGTCGCTTCACGGTCTCGATGGCTTCGGGAGAGAAGAGGGAGAGCTGGTCGTCCCCGTCGGAGCGTCCGGATAGAGGAGTGCCGCCGCCCGGTTCAGTGATCTCGACTTCGCTCATGGTCTCTTCCTCCCGCAACCTCAGCGTATCACCGCCGGAAAAGCTCAGCGAGCGCCCTTCACCATTTCCTCGAGCGGGCTGTCCACCTTCGTGTAGCCACTCGGAACGTTGAATTCCGAGCTCGGAACGGTCGTCTCTCGAACGTTCGAGACCTCCGTGATCGTCCGCGACTTCACGTTTCTGCCCATCATGACCATCGTGGAATCCGCCTCGGTTTTGAGCGGAAAGCCCTCGATCTTGTCGGAGTACTGCTCGATCAGCGCATCGAGATCCTTCATTCCGGTCTTCAGACCCTTCGACTGAAAAAAGGTCGCGCTCTCCTTCGAGATTTCCGGGGTGGCCCACATGACGGTGCTGCTGTCGACGTTCATCGTCATGTTCATACCCATCATCGACATGATGATGTCGTACTTCGCGTCGACCTGATATTTGGTCGTCGCATAACCCGCGATCGTCCCGCCGGAACCCAGATCCCGGACGTTGATCTTCTGGTTCTTGATCGACATCTCGAAGTTACTCCCCATCGATTCCATCATCGCGGCGAGCTGGTTGAAGATCTGATCGACGGAAAGCTCGAAATAGGTCTGCTCCTTCGGGTCAATGACGACCATCGAAGAGCCCCCATCCTTCGAAACGATGACCGAGCCGGTCTCGAAGATACCTTCATCACCCTCGGTGATCTCCATCCTCATGCTCGACCCTTCGACCTTCGCGACACCAGCCATCTTCGAGTTCTGGCCTTCTCCCGTGGTCGTCATCGAAAAGTCGTAAGCCACTCCGCCGAGGGCGGGAACAGCGAGCACTGCAGCTGCCACAAATATGAAGAAGCGCTTCATGGATTCTTTTCTCCTTTAAGGTTTCTGAACCGGGTAAACTATCGAAAAACAACGAGCTAAGGGGTCGCGACCGCCATGCTAAGATCGCTCTCTCGGCGAGGAAAACGCGAGGGTCGTCCTCGAAATTCGACTCTTTCGCGCCCAGGAAGGATTTCCGACTTGCAAAACAAAGCTTCGCTTCCGGCCGTGGCCCCGTCACGAAGATCACCACTTCGTCCTTCCAACATGAATCTGATGTGTTCGATCGTGCACTTTCCCGAAAGAGATACGAGCGGACTGAACGTCGACAACTTAAACGGCTCCTGTGAAACGAGTGCGAATCTGGCGGGCTCCGGCAGAAAGCCCGGGCCCGCTTTGTTTGGCGTTCTCGGATGGAATACAGGACGATCGAGGTCGCGGAGATTCTCGGGCTCTCGCCGGCGCAGGTCAGGCGGCATGCCCGAAGCGGCTACGTCGAGCCTCGACGGGGACCGAGAAACGTCTATCTCTTCTCGTTCCAGGATCTGATCATTCTCCGAGTCGCCACCGAGCTCGTCCGATCGAACCTCCCCGCGCGACGCGTCCGGCGATCCCTCGAGCGGCTTCGTTCGCAGCTCCCCGCAGGCCGTTCGCTGTCGGCAGTCCGGTTGTCCGCCGAAGGGGAAGATGTCGTCGTTCAGGACGGGTCGGTCGCCTGGGAGCCCGATTCCGGGCAGTACGTGTTCGGTTTCGAGGTCGCCGACATCGCCGGCAAAGCGCTCCCAATCGCGAGGAAAGCCGCAGAAGACGAGACGATGCCGCCCGCAGAACTTTTCGACCTCGCGCTCGAGCTCGAAGTCCTCGCGATCGATGAAGCCATCGAGGTTTATGAGCGACTCCTCAGAATCGACCCGCGTCACGTCGATGCACTGGTCAATCTCGGACGGCTGCTGCACGAACAGGGGCGCCTTGCAAGCGCGGAATCCCGGTACCGCGCCGCTCTCGAAGCCGATCCCTCCAGTTCTCTCGCCGCCTTCAATCTCGGCGTCGTTCTGGAAGACTCCGGACGCTATCGAGACGCGATCGAAGCCTACGAACGTGCGATCTCGATCGATGACTCCCTCGCCGACGCCCATTACAACCTGGCTCAGCTTTACGAGCGGAGAGGGGACAAGGTCGCCGCTTTCCGCCATCTGAAGCGGTTCCGGAGCCTCTCATGAGCACCGGACGCACGGCAACGGTCAATGCAGTCCTGACGGCGACGCTCGCCGTCACCGGGACGATTCTCACATTCGTCCTGATTGCCACCGTCCTCCCTCATCCATGGCGAGATGCCGCGAGACTTCCCTTTTCCATGATCTGCCACGGAATCCCGGAGCGATCGCTGCGGATCGCGGATCATCTCCTGCCGATTTGCGCGCGATGCACCGGCATTTATCTCGGCGGGATCCTCGCCGCGCTCGCGGCACTTCTCCTCCGGGTGCGCTCCGCTTCGCTCGCTCTCGGCATCGTGCTGATGATTCCGCTTGCGATCGACGGAACCGGTCAGGCTCTCGGAATCTGGACCACCGGCAACCCGGCGAGATTTGCGACCGGAATGCTTTTCGCAGTCGGCTTCGTGACGGCCGCGGTCGCATACGCTCGCCGGCGCAGCGAACCCGAAGTTCTTGAATCCACTCTTTCCATGCGCTAATCTTCACCTCCGGCTCGTTCACCCGAATCGAGCCATCGGAACATCATGGCATTTCAGGGCTCGCTCAAAGAGCTACTACTACCGGACATCGTCCAGCTCGTCTCAGTATCCGGCAAGACTGGAAAATTCGTCCTCACACGGGACGATCGAGAAGGTCATATCTACCTCAGAGATGGCCAGATCATCCACGCGGAGGTCGGCGACGTCACGGGTGAGGAGGCGGTCTACGCGCTCGCCATATGGGACGATGGCGATTTTCTCTTCACTCCCGGAACCGACCCTGTGGAGCAGACGATCACGAAATCGAACACCAATCTGCTCATGGAGGCCGCCCGCCGACTCGATGAGTGGCGGGTGCTGTCGAAAAAGATTCCGTCGGTGGAGATGGTGCCGGTCCTCAGAGCGGATCCCGATCGGCGCGAGCAGATCAACCTCTCCCCTCTGGAGTGGATGATCGTTACCCGAATCGACTCCGAACGGTCGATCGCCGAGATCGGTCGCAGTATGGACTGGGCTCCCTTCGAGGTAGCCAAGCTCCTCTACGGAATGGTGAGCTCGAACCTCGTGGAGCTAAAAAAAAAACCTCGACTGAGTCCGGTGGGGGCAGAGCCCCGGACGATCGCCGCCGTCTAGTCGATCTCGCAAATGGCATCCGGCGTCTCGCGGACCAGCGTCTCGGTCCCTCCGCCCAGAAGGCAATCGACGAACAGTACGACGAGGTCGTCGATGGCATCCATACGGGCCACGGCGACGATGCCATTCGCACGCTGGTTCGCAACCTCGACAAACTTGCTGGTACCGTCGATGAGAGTGCTCAGGCGGACCTCCGCGCCGCTTTCGCGGAGTTCCTGAAGTCGACGTTGCGGTGACCATCAGAATCATCAGAGATCCCGCTCTCGGCCGGGTCGTCGTACCCGACCCCGAGCCCGCCGATGCCTTCGTCTTCTGGACGACGGCTGACTTCGACGGCGCGCTCACTCCGGCGGGCCGCGAGAAAATCCTCTCGTTCGCACGGGAACGCGCAGGCTCGACCCGCGCCCTCGCCACCTGCGCCCAGGTTCACGGCGCGACCGCGCTTCGCGCGACACACTCCCGATGCGGTGAAACCGAGGAGGCCTGTGACGCGCTATGGACCGACGATCCCTCGATTTCCCTCGGCACCAAGGTTGCAGATTGCCTCCCGGTGACTCTGATCGATTCCGGAAACAGAATCGCCGCTGGAATCCACGCGGGCTGGCGCGGCGCGACCCAACGAATCGTCTCCCGAACCCTGGGTGCCCTTCCGCGTCAAGCCTCCCCCTCTACGCGAATTTTCCTCGGCCCTTCGATCCGGAGCTGCTGCTTCGAGGTCGGCCGGGAAGTCGTCGACGCATTCCGTGACAGTCACGGCTCGATCGACGCACACATCCGCGAGCGCGGCGAACGGAATCCGCTGCTCGACCTCGCCGGAATCGTCACGGATGAGCTGATCGAGCACGGCTTCGCCGCGTCACAGATCCACGACACGGGCCTCTGCACTCGTTGCGACGGCTCGATCTTTCACTCCTATCGTCGCAGCGGACCACGCGTCGGGCGGAATCTGGCCATCGCCGGGATGAAAGATGTCTGAGGAAGCGCCACAGAAGCCACGCCGCTTGAGGATGCCGAGCCGAGGCACCGTCTTCCGCACGATCGCCTGGAGCGTTGTCATCCTCGCGATCGTCATGGTCGTATCGGCCGGCCTGCTCTACTACCAGGCGACCAAGCGTTTCGAGATCCGTCGGGTCTCACTTCCAACTCTGATCTACACCGACGCGACACCGCTTCGTCCGGGCGTCGAAACGACCGCCGATCAGCTCGAGGCGCGGCTGCAGCGGCTCGGTTACAGGGCCGTCGAAGAGCCCTCGAAGGAGGGTGAATACAACCGGGAGGGGACAACATTCGCCATCTGGGGCCGCTCGTTCGACTACCCGGATGGGGACCGTGAGGGCGGCCTTTACACCGTGAATCTCGCAGGCGGGGCGATCGAGTCGGTCACGAACGGTCCGGAGGGGGCCCCGGTCGAAACCGCCATTCTCGAGCCGGAGCTGCTCACCTCGATTCTCAGCGATCGCCTCGAAAATCGCAGCCCCGTCACACTGGAGCAGATTCCCGAGCACCTCCAGGACGCCGTCATCGTCGCGGAAGACGTGCGGTTCCGGCGTCACGCGGGTGTCGATCCCCTCGGAATCTTCCGGGCGCTGTTCGCGAATCTCCGCTCCGGCGGCGTTCGAGAGGGCGGATCGACCCTGACCCAGCAGCTCGTCAAGAACTACTACCTGACGGGCGAGCAGAGCTACCGGCGGAAGATCCTCGAAGCGTTCATGGCCGTGATCCTCGAAGCCCGCTACAGCAAGAACGAGATTCTGTCGGCATACCTCAACGACATCTACCTCGGCCGCGATCAGTCGATCTCGATCATCGGAGTCGGACAGGCCTCCCGCTTCTATTTCGGCAAGCCGGTCTCCGAGATCGGCATTTCCGAGTCGGCTCTGCTCGCATCGATGATTCCCTCGCCGAACAATTACTCCCCGTTCGAAGCGCCGGACACGGCAAAGAAGCGAAGGGATCGCGTGCTGAAACGAATGCTCGACGCGGGAGAGATCACCGAGGAGGAGTACGAGGAAGCGGTCGAAACCGCCCTTCCCGAAGCACCGGATCGCACACGGCGGAACCTCGGATCGATCCCGTTCTTCGTCGACGCGGTCATCAGGGAGCTGCAGGAGAACTACGGAATTGACGATCCGGCCGGTCAGGGGCTGTCAGTCTACACGACCATCGATCTCGGCTGGCAGGAAGCGGCCGCGACGCGGCTCAAAACCGGTCTGGAGCGGCTCGCCCGTACGGTTCCCGAGATCCGGTCGCGTCCCGAGCCGGTGCAGGGGGCGCTCATCGCGGTCGACGTCCCCAGCGGCGAGATCAGGGCGCTCGTCGGCGGGCGCGACTTCGAGATCAGCCAGTTCAATCGTGCGCTCTCCGCCGAACGCCAGGTCGGCTCGCTGTTCAAGCCCTTCATCCTCCTCGCAGCGTTCGAGCCGAGCCTGTCGAAGCAGAACATCACCCCGGCCACTCAGGTGAAGGACGAGCCGTTCACCTACAAACGCCGATTCGCACGCGACTGGTCGCCGAAAAATTACGAGGGCGCCTACTACGGTGTCGTCACCGTCCGGCAGATGCTCGAAAAGTCGATGAACACTGCTTCAGTCAGGCTCGGTCTCGCTACGGGGCTCGATGCGGTCATCAGGGCGGCAAAGGCCGTCGGCATCGAGGCGGAGCTCGACGAGGTTCCAGCGCTCTTCCTGGGGTCTGCCGATATTCCGCCCATTCAGATGGCCGAGGCCTACACGACGATCGCGCGCATGGGATCGAGAATCCCTCTGCATACCGTCCGTTACATCGTCGACGAGGATGGTGACGTGGTCAAAGGCGAGGTCGATTCGCTTCAGGTCTTTCCCGAGCGCGACGCATATCTCGTCGTCGACGTCATGAAGGGTGTCGTCGATCGCGGAACAGCCGCGGGAGTCAGGGCTTCGGGTTTCAGAGCTCCCGCTGCTGGCAAGACAGGGACGACGAACGACAGGCGCGACTCGTGGTTCATCGGCTTCACTCCCGACATCCTGGCGCTCACATGGGTCGGGTTCGACGACAACGCTCCGATCGGCGTTTCGGGATCCGAGGGTGCACTGCCGATCTGGACCAGCTTCATCAGGGATGTCGCGGATGGAAACCGCGACTTCGCCGTCCCCCCCGGCATCACGTTCGTGACCATCGACCGGACGACGGGACAGCTCGCCAGTCCATACTGCCCGGAAAACGTGCAGATTTCCGAAGCCTTCAAGAGCGGCACGCAACCAGCCCTCACCTGTCAGAAACATCTGCGTCCCGAGCCTGAGCTCCCCGATCTGGAGTTTCCGAGCTTCGAGGATCTGATGGGCGAAGGAATCGAGGGGACGGGCGACGTGCTCGAGGGCGGGATCTTCCGCACGGAACCGGGCGAGGAACAGCAGCAGACGCCCTCGCAGCCGCGACCGATCGAGGAGCCACCCCGAATGGAGCGGCGCCAGCCGCTTCCGGTTGACACCTCGGGATCGCGGCGCGAAGTCGAGCGGCAGCGAGAGCCTCCACCCCGGGATCAGCCTCAGGATGAGCCGCCAGATGAGCCGCCGGACGACGAGGAAGATCCCCCCTCATCGGAAAGCTCACGACCGAATGAGTCGATGTCCCTGGTGCGCTGAGAAGGTCCCGCGTGGAGAAGGGCTGTGCCCGACCTGTGGGCGAGCGGTCATCGACGACCACGGGCGACCTCTCCGCCGGCTCGATCTCGTCTACGAGGAAACCGTTGCCTGGCAGAAGAGAACGGCGAACGAGCTTCTCCTCTGGGGCAGCATCGCATTTGCGGTCGCTTCGCTCGCCGTACCGCTGACGAATGTCGCGGCGCCTGTCGCCGCAGCGTTTCTTCTCGTGACGCAGATGGTCGTGCTCCGGCTCGTGCTCGCGCGGAGGGCGATGCTGCTTCTCAGCGCCCGCAGGAGGATGTTCGTCCGGTGGATCACCCGGCTCGGGCTCATCGTCGCGGGCACGGTGGGCTATGGCGCGACTCTGGCCCCGATCGTCGGAGCCGGGGCAGGCGGGCTCACCTTCGCGCTCCTCACCTTCGCAACCCACCGCTACATTCTTCGTAGTCTGAGGAAGGAAAAGGAGAGGGAACCGCCCGAGCTGTGGGAGAAGCTCGTTCTGCTGCTACTCGCACTCATTCTGACCTTCATTCTGATTTCATTGCTTGCAATGGGATACGCGATCGGGTGGTTCACGCATTCGATGACCAACATCGGATAAGGAGGCCGGAGATGAAGATACTGACACTGCTGACCGCATTCGGACTCGCCACAGGCGCCGGGGCAAAGGCGTTCGTGCCTGTCCTTCTGCTGGGGCTCTTCCACTACACGGTCTGGTTCGATCTTTCGGAGGACTACCTCTGGATCGCCCACCCGGTCGTGATCTCCATCCTCGCCGTCCTGGTCATCGTCGAGCTGTGGGTCGACGCTCATCCCGATCTCGGCGGCGCTTCCGCGATCGTCGGCTATCTGTCGAAATTCATCGCCGGGTTCATCGCGGTGGCTGCCGTCGTGGGACAGCTTGATCCGGAGATCACCGAGCTCGCGGGCTCGGGGCTTCTCGGAGGGGTGACGGCGATTACCGTTCACGGCGCCCGAAACGCGATCAGAAGACCGATGCGGGAATCAGCCGAGATCGCGCACGAATCGGTCGGGAAGATTTTTTCGGCCGGAGAGGCGGCGACCGCAGCCACGATCAGTGCGGCGGCCATCCTCTCCCCGTTCGCAGGACTCGCCGCAATTGCGCTCGCCATCGTGTCGGGGGTGCTCTTATGGCGCATTGGAAGCCGGCGAAGTCCGTGTGGCGCCTGCGGGGCCATGATCCGTTCTCAGGCGCTGGTCTGTCCCTCGTGCGGGGCGAGAACCGCGTGGTGATGGCGAGGCCGATTCGTTAGACTGCCACCGGAGGAACAATGTCAGACAGCGTTTACAAGCTTGTGGAAGTCGTGGGCACCTCGTCCGAGTCGTTCGCAAAGGCGGCTGACCGGGCCGTCCGAAAAGCTTCGAGTACGCTCCACAACCTCGACTGGTTCGAGGTCACCGAAATGAGAGGAAGAATCAGCGACGGAGCAGTGGCCGAATACCAGGTCAAGCTCAAGGTCGGGTTCCGGCTCGATTGAGCGGTTCGCCATTCGGGCTCCGAGCTGTGATTTAATCGGGGAGTGAAGGACCGGTTCCATCACGAGTGCGGCGTTTTCGGGGTGATCGATCATCCCGACGCCGCGAACCTCGCCTACCTCGGGCTGTACGCGCTCCAGCATCGTGGACAGGAGAGCGCCGGGATCGCCTCGATGTCGACCGCCTCGGTCCCCTCGGGCGCCAATATCGGACCCCCCGCGGGTTCCGACGGAACGGGCGAGCACTTCGTTCAGCAGGGCAGACCGCAGATCCACCTCGAGCGCGACATGGGCTATGTCGCCGACGTCTTCGACAAAGAGCGACTCGACCGGCTGCCGGGTGAAGTGGCCATCGGTCACGTTCGTTACTCGACCGCGGGCGGATCCCTCCTCTGCAACGCGCAGCCGCTCGTCGCGTCGACTTCGAAAGGTCCGATCGCCGTCGCCCACAACGGAAATCTCGTCAACGGAAACAGGGTCCGATCGGAGCTCGAGCGAGATGGCTCGATCTTCAACACGATGTCGGATTCCGAAGTCATCGTTCATCTGGTCGCACGCTCCCATGCAGAAGGAGTGGAAGCTGCCTTCGTCGACACCTTCTCCAGACTGAAGGGCGCATGGTCGGTCGTGGCGATGGCGCCGGGGAGGATCATCGGAGCGAGGGATCCCCACGGCTTCCGACCGCTGATCATCGGCAAGCTCGACGATGCGCTCTGCATCGCGTCCGAGACCTGCGCGTTCGATCTGATCGGCGCAACGACCATCCGCGAGATCCGCCCCGGCGAGATCGTCGCGCTCGATTGCGTTCGGCCGGGAGTCCCACCCGAGGATCGAATCCGGATCCTCTCGTACGAACCGGCACCGCGTGCCGCGCAATGCGTCTTCGAGCATGTCTATTTCGCCCGCCCCGATTCGATGATTTTCGGCGCCAATGTGGGACAGACGAGGAAGCGGTTCGGCGCAACGCTGGCGCGGGAGCATCCGGTGGATGCCGATGTCGTGATCCCGGTCCCCGATTCAGGCCTCTACGCCGCACTCGGATACGCCCAGGAATCCGGAATTCCTTTTGAGCTCGGGTTGGTGCGCAATCATTACGTCGGTCGGACCTTCATCGAGCCGAAACAGTCGATCCGGAACTTCGGCGTCAAGATCAAGCTCAATCCCGTCCGGGAAATCGTCGAAGGCAAGAAGCTCGTCCTGATCGATGACTCGATCGTACGGGGCACGACCTCGCGCAAGATCGTTCGCATGCTCAAAGCCGTCGGGGCGCGGGAGGTTCACATGAGAATCTCCTCACCGCCGACCACGGGGCCGTGTCACTACGGAATCGATACGCCGAGGCGCCGCGAGCTGATCGCGAGCAACAACTCGGTCGAGGCAATCCGGGAGTACATCGAGGCGGATTCGCTCGCCTATCTCTCGACCGAAGGCATGCTCGACGCAGCCCGAGGAGGGCCCGACAATCCTCGGGAGAGTTATTGCACGGCCTGCTTTACCGGTCGCTACCCGATCGATCCCGAGACTGCCGAAGAGTCCGAAATCGTAGAGGCAGGCCTCCAGGCGTGAGCGAGGGGAACGCGAACCGATCACGCGGATGGGGCCAGTCATGGATCCTGTGGCTGCTGGTCCTACCGCTCTGCATCGGTCTCTCGCTTGCCAGCCTCTTTCTCTGGCACATCCTCGCATCGACGTCGACCCGGGCGACGATTGCGATCGCATTGCTGGCTTTGAGTTATCTGGCCGGGGGACTGCTCTACGCCAGGTGGCTTCGCTCGATGTCGGCGGGGGTCCACGCCGCGGTTTCAGCCGGCCACAGAGTCTCTGAAAGCCTGTCGAAGAGTCTGCGGGATGCTTTTTCGACGTCCGTCGTTTACTGGCTCGGCACCGGCACCGTATTCGCGATTGTCGCGACGATCTTCATATTGCCCGGATGGCTAGGTTTTCTCTATTTCTTCGCTGCAGTTCTGATCATCACGACACTCGGGGTTTGCTTTTCGTACTTTGCTGTGAAGCAGCTCATTTTCGCTTCGGCTGTCGAGATCGCGGAATTCGAGTACGAGGGGGCGCGGGTGTCGATCGCGCGAAAAGTCGCGATCATTTTCATGACGCTTCTGACGATCACGGCGCTCGTTTTCATCCTTCTGGGATCTGCTCAGGTCTCTTCCACGCTCGAGGAGCTTGCGGTCACCTCGGCAAAAGACCGCTTCGATCGCCTCTACGAAATCGCGATCTCGCGTCAGACCGCCGGTAATCTCGACGTCTCGGCTCTCGACGAATTCGTTCCTGAGGATTACGGGATCGCACTTCTCAATCCGGACGGATCCGTATCGGGGTCGGCGGCGACGAATCTGGCAGAGCGCGACGTGGCAATCATCAGAGAAATGCAAAGTGGGACGAGTACCGAGTTCATCTCGAGCAACGTCTCCCGATTCAGCCTCCTCCCCGATGGATCGATCATCGTCATGACGATTCCCTGGGGCCCCTACCAACAGGTCACCCATCAGATTGCCCTCTACGGTTTGATCATCGCTCTGCTCGGCCTGATCGAATTCTCGGTGATCGTCTACTACTTCGGGCGTGACATCGATCGGCCCCTCCGTGCGCTCCGCAAAGCCGCCGACAACCTTTCCACGGGCGACTTCAGGGGAAACATTCGAGTATTTTCCGACGACGAGATCGGTATTCTCGGTTCCAGCTTTCGACAGACTCGTGACCGCCTGAGGACGCTCGTGCGGGCGGTCGCGCAGAGCGGTGGAGACGTCAGGAACGGAGTCGACGTCATCACCGGGGGATCCCGCTCGCTACTCGATCGCGGTACCAAGCAGTCGGATCTGGCCGGCCGTACGAGACAGGCCATCACCAGAATTCGCGAGCAGGCGAAAAGCGTGCTCGATTCAGCGTCCCAGGTCAGCGGATCGACTCAGGACTCAGCAAGCCGCGCCATCCAGCTCAGAGCCGTCGCCGAAGAAATCGCCCGCCTCATGGACGAGCTCTTCCAGTCGGTCGAAAAGACTTCCTCTTCCACGACCGAAATGAACGCCTCGGCAAACGAAATGACCACGCGCACCGAGTACCTCCGAAGTGTGGGCGACGAGCTCCTTTCCTTCGTTTCCGAAATGGATTCGACCGTCCGGGAGCTCCGGATCAACGCCGATAAGACAGCCGAGATCTCACGACAGGTCCGGGAGGATGCCCAATCGGGAGGCGAAGCCGTCGAACAGACGGTCTCGGGAATCGTCTCGGCTCAGGAAACGACACGCCGATCCGCAAACACGCTGGATGATCTGCAGAAACAGATCGGTCGCATCAGCGGCATCCTCGACGTCATCGAGGACATCACGGAGAGAACGAACCTTCTTTCGCTCAACGCAGCGATCATCGCAGCCCAGGCCGGCGAGCATGGTCTCGGGTTCGGTGTCGTCGCCGAGGAAATTCGCGAGCTTGCGGAGCGAACGAGAGGCTCGACGCGAGAGATCGGCTCGATCATCAAGGCGGTGCAGTCGGCGTCCGGCGAAGCAGTCGCTGCGATGAACGAGGGCGTCGCGATGGTCGACGAGAACGTCTCGCTGGCTCAGGAAGCCTCCGCTTCCCTCTCTCTGATCCTGAACAGCGCTAACGAGTCCTTTGAAATGGCCAAGGCAATGGCGCGCTCACTTCAGGAACAGGCGCAGGCGAGTCAGCGTCTCCACGAGGTTACGGCCAAAATCTCCGAACAGATCGCGGAGATCAATCGGTCCACCAGCGAACAGGCGCGGGGAACATCGCTCCTCGCCGACGAGGCGGAACGAGTGAGCGATATCGCCGCCCGCGTGAAAAAAGCCTCGGAGGAGCAGCGCGAGGCGGGCCGCGGAATCAGCGAGGCGCTGGAGACCATCGCCAGCGATGCGGCACAGATCCGTGATCTGCTGAAGCGCCAGCTCGTGGAAACGGATCAGATCGCCGAGGCCGCGGAATCCCTCACCACGATTGCCGGCGAGAACGAAGCGCTCGCCGAACAGCTCGACGAGACCGTCGGCACCCTTGCAGACTCGGCACGCTCGTTCGAGAACGAAGTCAGCCGGTTTCACATCTAGGAGAAGGTTGGCGGTTCGAGGTTCGAGGTTGTAGGAATGCGGCCAGGCGGAGCGCCAACGAGTCCGACCCGTCGATCTCCTCAAACCTCAAACCTCCAACCTCCAACCACCGAGGGCGCGAGCTCAGCAGCGAGGACCGGATCCGCCTCCGTTCAACTCCAGGATCAGCTTCGTCATGTCGTGCTGAGCCCCCTCCGGGTCCGTTCCATATCCTTCGAACGTGTGCGCTTTGAATCCGAGACCCTGCAGCGTTTCGACGGCATCTTTCTCGAAATCGGAAACGAGCATGCAGCTCAGATGTCGCATTCCGTTCTCGCGGGCAATGTCGATGAACTGATTCACCAGGGTGGTTCCGAGCCCCAGCCCGCGGTACTCGGGATCGATGAGCCATTTGATCCGGCCCACCCGCCGGAGTGGTCCGCCCTCCCGGCGATGCAGCGTTGCGTCCGCAACCACATTCGATCCGTCGAGCGCGAGCAGAGGAAAGGCCCGGGAATAGTCGAGATTTTCCGCCCAACCCTGAACCGTCGATTTCTTGTCGATCGCAGCCCACGCGAACCGCCGCGTTTCCTGCGGAAGGCGCATGAAGAACGAAAAGAGCGCATCGACATCGGTCTCACGGAAGGGCCGAATCAGTACCCTCCGTCCATCTCTCAATGATGCTTCCTGCGGATATGTGTGTGGCATGTTCTCCTCCTCCACCAGGACGGTGAAGTCACGGCAATCAATCATCAGGGCCGGGAGACTTCAGTTGCGTTCCGGCCCGCCGTTTATGCTCCGTGGATGGTCAATGATCAGAAGCCCGCGGCCCGGCTGAGGGCCGCGTCCGGTCCTATCGCCGCGAGCCGTCGGGCTGCCTGAGCCGCCCTGCCACCACGTCCCAGTCGACGTTCGACATGAAAGCTTCGATGTACTTCCCCTTCTCCGCCGGCTTGTAGTCACGCAGAAAAGCATGTTCCCAGACGTCCATGACGAGAATCGGCGCGAAACCGGCGATATTGCCGTCCTGATGCTCATCGACCCAGTGGTTGGAAAGCGCACCGTTGGAGAGGTCCTGATAGCAGATGACCCATCCGATGCCCCGCATCCCTCCCATCGCCGAGAACTCCTTTTTGAAGGCATCGAAGCCGTCGAAGGCATTTTCGGCGACCTCGCGGAAGCGATTGCCGGAAGCGGGATCTCCTTCGGCGCTCTTCTTCATGTTTCCGAAGTAATACTCGTGCAGAACCATCCCGTTGTACTCGAACCCCTTCCGTCTGACGAGCTCGGAGAATTTGACTTTGTCCGAATCGGAGAGGCCACCCCTGGTGAGGTCGGCGATCTGCTCATTGAGCGAGTTCGTGTTCTTGACGTATCCGTCGTAGAGCTTGAAATGAATCTCGAGCGTCTCGTCGGAGATGCCCTTGAGGCCGCTGAGATCGAAGGTTCTGGTCTCGTAAGTGTGCATATCGAGTCTCCCTTGTGGTGTGAAGGTTTGCCGGCTCCCGGATGCGATTGCGACTGCGGAAGCGGTGCCTGAACCCGACTCTATCGCAGAACGCTCACGATCTGAAAACGGGATGGCCTCCTCGGCCTCTCTCGCCTCGACCTCGAACGAGATGCCGCGATAGGCCTCAGCGTGGCCAAGCCCCGAGATTCGGGCCCGGAGATATTCCACGAGGTACGTCGTCACGAACCGGACGGGACCGTTTCGGAGGATCTGTCTCGCGTGCACGAGCTCGTGACGGAGCAATCGTTCGCGCCCCAGACCGTGAACCGACTCGGAAAGGTAGATTCGGCGTCCCAGAGTGATTCCCATCACTTTTGGAAGAAGGAGGACGCGCAGCCAGCGGGGGTACCCCGTCCGCACGAGCACGCGTCCGGATCCGCCGGGGAGATCGATCCACTCCCCTTCTTCTTTCGGCGGCTTCACCTTGCCTCTACAGGCGGATCCTGAAATGATCCGAAAGGAAAAGGGGGATTCGTTCGATGAACTTCAGAGCCGCCGCTGTCGTCTTCCTCACCACATGGGCCGCAGTTCCGGCGCTCGGTCAGCGGGACCTGAGCGAGGTCGAGATCAAGGTTCATCGGGTAGCGGGGAACGTCTACTACCTCGAAGGTGCTGGCGGAAACATCGGTGTCGCGGTGGGGCAGGACGGCGTTCTGATGATCGACGACCAGTACGCCCCACTGGCGCCGAAGATCGAGCAGGCTCTGGCGACGATCACCGACAAGCCCCTCCGCTGGGTTCTCAATACGCACTGGCACGGGGATCATACCGGCGGAAACGAGGCGTTCGGCAAATCGGCGCCGATCATCGCGCATCACAACGTCCGAGAGCGGCTTGCGGCGGGTTCGTCTGTTCCGGGTCGCATGGTCGCCCCGGCACCGGATTCCGCGCTGCCGGTTCTGACGTTCGGCAAAGATCTGACGATTCATTTCGACCAGCAGGAGATTCGAGCGATCCACTTTCCCCACGCCCACACCGACGGGGACGCCGTCGTCTTTTTTCCTGATTCCAATGTGGTCCACACCGGTGATCTCTTCTTCGCCGGACGCTTTCCGTTCGTCGACATCGACAGCGGGGGCTCCGTCTCGGGCCTGATCCGGGGGGTGCTGAGAATCGTCGCGGAGGTGCCGCCCGACGCGACCATCATTCCGGGCCATGGTCCGGTCTCGACAGTCGGGGATCTCGAGGCATACGCATCGATGCTCCGCGCGACGCGTACCGTGGTCGCCCGGGCGATCGACGAGGACCTGAGCCTGGAGGACGCGAAGTCGCGGAGAATCCTCGCGGCCTGGGACAACTGGTCGTGGAACTTCATCACCACGGATCGATGGCTCGAAACGCTTTATCGCGAGCTATCCGACTGAACCTCGAAGCTCAGAACGCATACTGCAGCGCAATGAAGAATCGGTTGCTCTCGATCTCGATCAGCGACGAGTCGGTTTCGTAGCGCTCGTACTCGAGCCCGGGCACGACCACCCACTGGCTGTCGCTGATTCCAATCGGCACGCCGATCTCGACCCTGAGACCGTTGGTGTCGATCGATCCATCCAGACCGGTACCCGCAATGTTGTCGATGTCGACACTGCCGAAGAAATAGCGTCCGGTGACGTACCACCTGAAGTCGTCAGCCGGCGCCGAATGCGCGGTTGCACCGAAACCGAACTGCCCGCCGTCGAGCGTGACGTCGTCGAAGCCCCCGAAGATTCCGCTGGATGCCGTGAGGGAGTCGTATCGACCCGCGCCCTCGAGCGTCAGATAGTCGGCGACCCGCCATCCGACCGATCCCTCGAAGCGATCGCGTTGCAGCGTGGCCAGATCGAGATTGATGAAATCGAGGAAGCCGAGACCTGCCTCGAAATCGTGGTCGTATTGCGCCTTGATAATGATGGGACCACTTTCGAATTGCCCCAGTATCCCAAGTGAGGACTCTCGTTCCGTATCGATCGAGAACCCGATGATTCCGAGATCGGTCGCGTAATTCGAGTAGCGCCCTCCAGCCCGATTCTCGGCAACCGCCGGTACTGCAAGCATTCCGATCAGGAAAACCCCTGCTAACCGCCGCATGTCATCCTCCCGTTTCGCTCACTCCACTGCCTTCAGTCGCCGGAGAAAACGATCCGGCTTTTCGAACCCCAGCAATCGCGTCTCGCTCACCTCGTTACCATTTGAGTCGATGAATACGATCGTGGGCACTCCGACGATCCCGTACATCCGGGTCAGCTTCGCAGATTCCTCATCATCATCGGTGAGGTCGGCCTTCAGTCTCACGAACCTCTCCGCCTCCGCGATCACCGCCGGATCGGTGAAGGTTCGCGAATCAAGCTCCTTACAAGGAATGCACCAATCGGCATAGAAGTCGATGAGGACCGGCTTCCCCCCGGCAGCAGCGCTCTCGATCCTCTCCGGGGTCCACGGCTCCCACTCGATCCCTACGCGGTTCGACGGCCATCCGAGATAAAGTGCCGCCGCGGCAAGGACGACGGCGAGAACGAAACTGACGACGCGGGCCTCCGGTTTCCGAACACCCTCGACGACGAGCCAGACCGCCCCGATGAGTCCGCTCGCCAGCAATCCCGCTTCATATACACGCTCCCCGAAAACCGGGCGGAGGAAGTAAAAGGCCATCCCGATCAGGACAAATCCGAATGCCTTCTTCGTGATCACGAGCCAGCCTCCGGATCTCGGCAACCGGTTCGCCAGCGAGGCCGACATTCCGAGAATCAGATACGGAAGACCGAGCCCGAGGGCGAGGGTGAAAAAGATGACGAACCCCATCACGGGGTCTCCCTGCCTCGCGACGAAAGCCAGCAGCGACGCCACGAACGGTCCGACGCAGGGAGCCGCGACGACTCCCGCGAGCAACCCCATGATGAGAGCGCCGGCGTATCCCGCCCGGCCACCCGCTCGCGAAATGATGAACTGCGGGACCGTCATGTCCCACATGCCGAACATCGACGAGGCGAGCACGAGCATCACCAGAGCAAAAAAGACGAGCACCGCCGTCGACTGCAGCCACGCGCCGAAGAGCGCTCCCGAAAGCGCTGAGACGACCCCAAGGATCGAGTACGTCACCGCGATCCCGAGGACGTAGACCATCGCCAGCAGCGAGGTTCGGGCTCCCGATTCACGCTGGGACGCAAAGTAGCCGATGGTGATCGGAATCAGCGGGTAGACGCACGGGGTCAGATTGAGGGCGAGCCCGACCAGAAAGACGGCGATCAGTGCCAGGACGAGGCTCCGGCTTTCGAAAACCGCGCCGGCATCAGAGAAAATCGAGGGCTCAACCGAGCTCCGAGCGTCGAGCGAAGTGAATGAATCCGAGGGGGATCCCCCTCCTCCCGCGAGGGCCTCGACCGGGGAACCCTCGATCTCATGCCCGCCCATGGACGTCGACAGAGACACCGTGGCGGGTCGCAGACAGACCGAATCGTCGCAAGCCTGATAGTAAAGCTCGATCTCGACCGAATCGTCGACCGAATCGATTCTCGTCCCCTCGAAACCGACGCTGATCATTCCTTCGTAGACCGCCACCGGCCCTTCGGCGAAACTGAACTCGAGATTCTCGTGCGGAGGGAACTCGACCGAGCTCACCTCGAATGCCGAGGAGGAGATTGTCAGTCGCGTCGGAATTAGAAACTCGTCGTTGGGAGTGATCGAGTTGATGTGCCACCCCCGTTCGATCGCGAGGAGCACTCGTCCCTTCACCAGCGCGCCGGGAGTGTCGCCGGCCTGATCGATCTCGAGTCCGAGCTCGACGAGCTGCTCGTTGCCGGCGCCAGCGACCGATCCGACCTGGGCGAATGCACCGGGAGATGCAAGCGTGGCCGCCAAGGCGAACCAGCCGGCGAGGCGGAGGGCTCGACGCATCGTCAGTTCAGGCCCAGGCGCGCCCGGACCGAGGGGAGATAACGCTGCGCCTGTACGGCCGCACGGCTATCCGGATAGCTGTCGCGGACGACCTCCAGCTCCCGGAGCGCATCATCGTAACGCTGAGAATGCATATGAATCTCGGCCAGAATGACATGGGCCTCGGCGCGGGTCTCCTTCGAGAGACCTTTCATACTGATGGCCATCTCGAGGCGGGAAACCGCATCGGACGGCTTGTTCTGCATCATCGCGAGACGGCCGAGGTCGATCATCGACCGCCCTCGCACTTCGGCGGGTGCGTTCGCGAGCGAGATCAGGCTCCCCAGCTTCTCTTCTGCATCGGCGAGCCGGCGACGCTCGATCAGTTCCGTCGCGAGCTGATACGTCTCCTCGGGGCTCGCCTTGCCGCCGTCATCGCGTTTCAGCCGGACCAGAAAGTCCTCGTATCCGGCTCTGGTCGCCTTCAGCTGATCGATCCACCTCCCCGGTGGCGAGTAGCCCTCGATCATCCCCGCGACTTCGAGATCCGGCGTGAAGAGCACGACCGTAGGAAGCCTCGTGATCCCCAGACTCATCGCGAGCTGTTGCCCCTCTCCGCGATCCTCGGTATCCACCTGCAGCAGCACCATGTCATTGGTGGCCTGGATGAACTCCTTTGCCGGGAAAAGCTCCGCCGCCATCTTCCGACACCATCCGCACCAGTCGGCATACATCTCGGCCAGAATCAGCTGATTCGACCGCTTCGCCTTCTTCTGTGCTTCGGAGATGGACTTCGACCAGCTGTTTTCCGCCAGCAGTGGCAGCGAAATCAGAAGGAGGAGAAATGTCGGGACAATGCGTTTCAATGTGAGAGTTGCCTCCGACTGACCAAACGACTCGGGCCGCCGTACGATTTCAATCCCTGTTTCGGGGGCGTCACCATCAGGGTTTTCGAAGGGTAATCCTCTCCCGGCCATTCATCCATGGTCGCAGCGCCTCGGGGACCGTCACGCTGCCGTCCTCATTCTGAAAGTTCTCGAGGAGCGCGACTAGCGTCCGCCCTACAGCAAGTCCCGATCCGTTCAACGTATGCACGAATGAAGTCTTCCGGTTCGCATCCCGGTATCGAATCTTCGCACGCCTCGCCTGAAAGTCGGTGAAATTCGAGCAGGACGAGATCTCGCGGTAGACGGCCTGCGATGGCAGCCAGACCTCGAGATCGTAAGTTCTGGCGGCCGCAAACCCGAGATCTCCGGTCGAAAGGCTGACGACGCGATACGGCAGCTCGAGCCGTCGGAGAACCTCTTCCGCATGGGCAGTCAGCCTTTCCAGCTCGTCCCACGAGGAATCGGAAGTCGTGAAGCGGACGAGCTCGACTTTGTCGAACTGATGCTGACGGATCAGCCCTCGAGTGTCCTTGCCGTACGAACCCGCTTCGCTGCGAAAACAGGGCGTGTAGGCGCAATAGGCAATCGGCAGTTCGGACTCGTCCAGAATCTCGTCGCGATGGATGTTCGTGATGGGCACCTCGGCAGTCGGTATGAGGTAGAAATCCCGGTCTCCTTCGAGCTTGAAGAGATCTTCCTCGAACTTCGGAAGCTGACCGGTCCCCCGCATCGACTCGGCATTCACGATGAAGGGAGGAAGTACCTCGACGTATCCATGCTCACCAGAGTGAAGGTCCAGCATGAACTGAATCAGGGCGCGCTCGAGCCTTGCCCCGTCACCTTTCATGATGACGAACCGGGCACCGGCGATCTTTGCGGCGCGGTCGAAATCGAGAATGCCGAGTTTCTCGCCGAGCTCCCAGTGAGGCCGCGGCTCGAAAGAAAAACTTCTCGGCTCTCCCTCGACTCGCTCGATGCGGTTGGCGGTCTCATCGCCACCGATGGGAACTGCCTCGTGCGGAACATTAGGGAACGTCAGCTCGAGCGCTTCCAGCTCGGAATCGACCTCGAGCAGCTTCCCGTCGAGAGCCTTGATCTCCGCTCCGACCTTCTTCATCGCCTCGATCTGAGCAGAGGCATCTCCGCCGGACTTCTTCAGGCGGGCGATCTCGGCGGTGACATCGTTTCGCTGCCCCCTCAGCGCCTCGACTTCCTGCACGAGCTCCCGCCGTTCACGGTCGAGCTCGAGGAAGCGCTCGAGATCTGCGTCGCTCGACCGGGCATCCAGAGACTCCCGGTAGACGTCACTCCGATCGCGAAGGAAGGAACGGTCCAGCATTCGCGGCGGATCATATCGCGAAGCGATTGCTCACCGACGCCGCACACCCCGGCGTCTCGGTTCTGGCGCGAATTCGAAGTCGCCGGCCAGTACGAGCGCGGCCGACTGAGACCCACCGACCGCGATTCGTTCAGCCGACACCGTAATCAGATACGTAGTGTCCACGTCCGGCGTGAGGGTCACGACCTCGATGTTGTTCAGGCGATCGGGATGGCCAGGGTGAAGACTCTCGTTGCCATGGTGGACGCCACCACCGTTTGCGGCAGCCAGAAGATCGAGATCGTTGACCAGCTTCGGCGTCGTCGCGTCCCTACTGTTCGCGCCGGGAGGATCGGTCCAGGCCAGAACCGCCCGCGCTCTCCCGCCGGCTACGACTCTGATCCGCACTCGATGGCTGCCACCTTCCGCAAGCTCGAGGTTCGATTCGTCCAGAACGTGGAGCGACGGTGGGCCCTCGCCCAGAGGCAGCGCATCGGCCAGAACGGGGTAGCCCCAACCCTGGCGGTAGGAAGGTACCGGCTCGGCAGGAACCGGGACCGGGTTGCCATCCTGATACGGAACTGCCCGCGCCGAGGCGACGAGAATCGCCCGGACGAGCGCGGCGCTCGGCGTGCGGGCCGAGCCCGGATCCGGCGTTCCTGTCGGGTAGAAGCCCCGCTCGAAGTACTCACGAATCAGAGCCACGACGCCGGCAATCGTCGGTGAAGCCCAGGAGGTGCCCCCCTGATAGCTGTGATCGCAGTTGAATGTCGTGACGTCGAAATCCGTATCGCCGGCGAGGGTCAGCGATGGTCCGACGATCTCCGGTTTGATTCTTCCGTCCCGGGTCGGGCCGTAACCGCTGTATCCGGTGACGACAGCCAGACCGTATTGCCATTCGAACCCGCCCACCTGAATCGTATTCTTCGCCGAACCCGGACTCGAGATCGATGAAGGGCCCAGCGAGCCCGCGTTGCCTGTGTTGAAAACAACGACCATGTCGCGGTGGCGATGGACGAAATCGTCGATCTCCGAGGCGCCCGGTGTGTAGTTCCCGGTCGGCGGAACGGCGGTCGGCGGGACACCCTGACGGTTTCCCCATGAGTTCGAATGGATTCGCGCTCCCTGGTCCCAGGCCTGCCGGAGAACGTCGCGCAGATCCCGCAGCGGACATCGGAGTCCCGGCCGCTGGCTGCAGTCGTCGCCACCGATGAACCCGGCGTCCTGAATGACGAGTTTTGCCCCCGGCGCGATGGCATCTCCGAAATCGTGCAGCAGAGGGGTCAGCCTGTCCCCGGCGGCCGAGGCCGCGGCGTGAGTTCCGTGCCCCTGATTGTCCCAGTCGAATGGGTCTCCGGGCTCCTCACATCCGAATTGACCCGGATACTCGTCGCACGAGTAGAGGAAGTCGTAAGCGATGACTTTTCTGCGGGACGGGTCGACGTTGGTGCTCTCGAGCTCTCCGGTCGCGGCCACGGTATTGATCGGAGGCACTCCGTCCTCGAGGCCGGAGAAATAGCAACTGTCCCAGTCGAGGCCGGTATCGAGAATCGCGATCACCTGGCCGAGTCCGTAGATGCCGGCGTCGGTGAAAATTCGCGGGCCTTCCGGATCGCCGGACTGATGCGCTCGAGTCGAAACGTCGTTCCCCGCGACTGACACCGCGATGGATGAGGCCAGAAAAAGCTGAATGAGCGGCAACTTCATCACCCGGGATTCAGCAAGTCGGGCGCCATCGTGTAGGGATGTAGGGGATTAGCGCAGTTACTCGATCGCAAGACCCTGACGTGAAGCATGTAGGAATCGATGGAGGTTCGAGGCGCTCGGCGAAATGGTCTCGCGCAATTCCAATACCTGGCATCCTGAGCCCGGCGAAGCGCGGGCGAAGGATCTGGGCGCGGGCTCGTGAGTCAACCGCAGGTGCTCGTCGCGTTGATTCACGAGCCTTCCCCCGGATCCTTCACCGTCCTTCGGCGGCTCCTAATGAAACGACCACGAAATTGCGTGGACTTCGACCTTTTGCAGCGCTTCGCTTGGCCTGATGTCCCACCCTGCAGGGTCCCTTCGGTTTCCCCCACCCATCACCCCTCAGGGCAGGCTCCTCGCTTGCCCACCCGACCGCCCGCTCGGGACGACGTCGGTTTGAGTATGGGGTGCGGAGTTTTGCGGGCTCCGGTTTTCATTCCCGCTTCACCGGCGCAACGCGCCGGTCACTTGCTCAGGATGACGAGTGTTTCACTCTTTCACTCTTCACCCTTCACCCTTCACTCTTCACCCTTCACTCTTCCCTGATCCCTGATCCCTGATCCCTGCTTCTAATGAACGAACCGCCTTCGGTTTCGGATGTAGTCAGCCAGAATGTACTCGCCGAGCCGGTCAGGCGAGGAGTAGAACGCGCGACCTCTGTTGATCTTCGAGAGTTTCTCGACAAAGTCGACGAGCATCGGATCGGTGGCGAGCATGAAGGTGGTGATCGGGATTTTGGCCCGCCTGCACTTGTCTGCTTCCTCCAGGGTCCGGTTGACGATTTTCAGATCAAGGCCGAACGAGTTCGTATAGAGCATCTTCCCCTCCCACAAGGCGGAAGGCTTACCGTCGGTGATCATGAAGATCTGTTTGTTCGCGTGGCGCCGGCGACGGAGAATCGTCTGCGCGAGCTCGAGACCGGCCTTCGTATTGGTATGGAACGGGCCGACTTCCACATACGGGATCTCGGAGAGAGGGATCTCTTTGGCGTCGTCCCCGAAGGTCAGAACGTCGACCGCGTCGCGGGGATACTTCGTAATGATCAGCTCGGCCAGAGCGAGAGCGACCTTCTTCGCAGGTGTGATCCGGTCCTCGCCGTACAGCACCATCGAATGCGAGAGATCGATCATGATCACGGTGGCACAGTTCGATCCATGCTCGGTCTCGAAGACCTCGAGATCGTCCTCCCGGATCCGGATCTCGTCACCGCCTTCGGCGAAGCTCGACCGGATCGCATTCTGTAGAGTTCGTACCCCGTCGATCGTCCCCGGATCATCGCCGAAACGCCATGCCCGGCTCTCGGTCAGTCGCTCGGTGCCCTGACCTGCGCTGGGAGTCGCGTGATCACCCTTCATCGATCGATGGAGTCCACGGAACACTTCGTCGAGAGCATCGCGGCGGATCTGCCGTTCGCCGGCCCCTCCGAGTCGGACTCCGCCGCTCGCCGTCGGTTCGAGCAGACCCTCCTCCATCAGTCTCGCGAAGAAGGCCTCCAGGTCGACATCTTCGGAGATGAATCCTCGCTGCTGAAGCGCCCGGATCCATTCCATCGCCTCTTCGGGATCTCCTCCGGACTGGAGAAGCAGCTCATTGAAAAGACGCCGCAGCGCCTGCTCATCGAGGATCTGCTGAATCCACGACGGATCGAAAAATGTATAAACGTGCCTCATGTTCAATGGCGCGAACGCTCGGGGCCGCGCTCTGGCCGTGGTTGAGCGGCCGTCAGCGCTGCGGACCATCGAGATGCGCGCGCGCACCAGAATACAACGAGAGCGCGCGTCTCAAGCCGACGCGCACTCGGGAAAGGAGAAGACCTTCCCGAGATCGACGTCGGACTCGACTCGGTTGCGACCCATGTCTTTCGCCCGATAGAGCGCTCGATCCGCTCGTAACAGCAAATCGCTGATGGAACGGAAGTCGAAGCTCATCGCCGAGGCGACACCGAAACTCGCGCTGACGTGAGTCATCCGTTCTCCCGTCCAAACCGGCTCACTCGCAACGATCCGACGGATCCGCTCCGCAATTGTCGAGGCTTCGGTGTGATCGGTTCCGGGAAGGACGATCAGAAACTCCTCTCCACCGAATCGCCCGACTTCGTCGTTTTTGCGGATGGCCTCGGTCATTCTCGTAGCGAGCACACGCAGTACCTGGTCACCAGCCTGATGACCGAACTCGTCGTTGACCCTCTTGAAGTGATCGACGTCACTGAGAATCACGGAGAACGGCCGCGAACGGTACGCATTTTCGGCGGCGAGCGACTCGAGGCGCTGCTGAATTCCTCGGCGGTTCAAGACGCCTGTCAGAGCATCTCTGACCGACAGATCCCACAGTTTCGATCGTGCTTCGGCAAGTGCCTGATGCAGGCGAGCGTGACGCTGCCCGACCAGAATTCGAGATTCCAGTTCCTCCCGCATGAACGGCTTCGACACATAATCATCGGCTCCACTTTCGAGACCCTGTTTCAGATCCTCGATCGCATCGCATCCGGTCAGCAGAATCAGATACGTGTACGGTACGTCTTGACTCCGGCTCCTGAGCCGCCGACACACCTCGGGTCCCGTCAGCTGCGGCATCATCCAGTCCAGGATCGCGAGTTGCGGAGGATCGTCTCCCTCGAGAATCCGGCAAGCCTCTTCTCCGTCTACCACCTCCACCACATCGAAACCTTTGGCGGCCAGAATCTGGCGCAGGGCAAACCGATAGCTTCTGCTGTCATCCGCAATCAATACCTTCATCGCATTCCCTCCGACTCACTCTGAGCCCGGCGGTTGGGAACAGCAAGCGAGATGACACGATCACTGGTTACGGCAAGTGCCTGATTCGAAACCGGCTAGATCGATTCCAGATGCCGGGCAGCCGGTCTGGATTGTGGACACCTGTTCAGATTCAGCACGGTCGGGGGGCTGGATTGGATCCGCGCGGTCTTCACACCTTCGCGGTTGCCTTCCGAACTTTCGCGATCCAGCGGTTGATGGCTGGGTTATTGGGGAGCCGCTCCTTCGCCGCGTCAAGCACCGCGCTCGCCTCCTCGTAGCGATCGAGGACCAGGAGTATCTGCACCTTCAGCTCGACGAAGCTCTGGTACAGCTTCATGTCTCCGGTTCGGTCGGCCTCGGCGAGTGTCAGGGCCCGATCCGCAAACTTCAGAGCGATCTCCGGTTTCGAATCGTTCAGAGCGTCGGCGGCAAAGTGATGGAGCATCATCGGCGAATCCCCGAGGTAGGTTTTCGCTCCGACAAACTGGTCGAGCGCCTCGATGATCAGGTTCTCTTCGCTCTTGTACCACCCCTCGCGGACGACGCGCTTTACCTGACGTTCGAGCTCGTAAGGCAATTCAATCGTGATCGTTCCCATCATTTCACCGTTCTGAGTACATTGAATCGTACCGCTTCGCTGAAGGTTATCGTCGAATCACGATCTTCCCGCGCGAGGAGCAGAGCCTGATGAAGACCCTCGAGAACGAGCTCTTTCGAAAAGAGGAGATCCTGATCGTTCTCAGCGATCCGGCGGGCGACGTCCTCGAGTCCCGGAACGCGGCTCAAGGCCTTCTCGTGTTCCCGGTTCGGTGTTTCGTCCGAGAGCTCGACGGTATTCCCCTCGGCGAACCATGCGACGATCGGCTCGAAGATTTCCGGATCGAGTACCGATTCGGACGACCGGTTGGCCGGCGAGAGCAATTTTCCGCCGAGCTTTCTCTCGAGGAGATTGCGCACGGCAGTTCCGATGATGTTGCGCGCGACGATCTCGGGACCCTGCTGTTCTCCCTCGTACACCAGCTCGATCTTTCCGGTGATCGCCGGAATCAGCATGATGAAGTCCGAGACTCTCGGCATTGCCACCGAGTCGCCGGTGGTGGCCAGGCGGCGCTCGAGGTTGGATGTCAGAAGCTCCGCGGCGGAGATCGGCAACCTCGCACTGACGCCGGAGGTCTGATCGACCAGGTCGCTCGCGCGCGCGACGAACGCGATCTCTTCGATCAAATTGCGCGTCTCCTCGGGGAGGTCGACGCCGTTGTCGCGGTCGAGCCATGCCTCCTGATCCGTGATTCTCCGTGCCGTCTCGACGTCCCGCGGATAGTGCGTGATGATCTGAGAATCGATCCGGTCCTTGAGCGGCGTGATGATGCTCCCGCGACTCGTGTAGTCCTCCGGATTCGCGGTGAAGACCATGACGATGTCGAGTGGAATCCGGAGAGGAAAGCCGCGAATCTGGAGATCCTGTTCCTCGAGAATGTTGAGCAGCGATACCTGGATCCGGGGAGCGAGGTCCGGAATTTCGTTGATCGCGAAGATCCCGCGGTTGGTTCGAGGAATGATTCCGTAGTGAATGACTTCCTCATCGGAGTAGTCGAGTCGCAGGTTGGCCGCCTTGATCGGATCGATGTCGCCGATCAGATCGGCCACCGTCACGTCCGGCGTCGCGAGCTTCTCACGATACCGGTGCTCCCGCGGTAGCCAGGAGACGGGCAGGTCGTCTCCCTTCGAGTCGAGCAGACGCCGGCAGTATTTGCAGAACGGTGCGAAGGGGGAGTCGTTGACCGGACATCCGGCCACGACCGGAATCTCGGGATCGAGGAGATCGACGAGCGAACGAAGCAACCGCGTCTTCGCCTGACCTCTCAGACCGAGAAGGATGATGTCGTGGCGCGCAAGGACCGCGTTCTCGATGGCCGGAAGCACGGTCCGGTCGAATCCGTGAATTCCACGAAATCTCTTCGTGCCGTTCCGCATCGAAGCGAGCAGGTTGCTCCGCATCTCCTCGCGCACGGATCGATCGGACCATCCGCTCTCACGAAGCTCCCGTAATGTCGTAGCTTCGTTCACGCGACCGTCTCTCCCTTTTCCTGATTCCGGTTGAACTGGTTCATCGCCCGCGTCAGATCTCCTCGGGCGCAGAGCAGCAGCGCGTCGGTCGCGCGCTCGATCGTTTCCCGGATGATCTGATGTTCTCCCTTCTCGAAGTCGTCCAGCACATAGTCGGCGAGATCGGAACCCTCGGTGTAACTCTCCCCTCGTACACCGATTCTGAGCCGCGGGAACGCCTCGGTTCCCAGACTCTCTGCGATCGACCGCATTCCATTGTGCGTCCCCGCCGATCCGTCCCTTCGAATGCGCAGCGTTCCGAGCGGAAGATCGACGTCATCGTAGACGACGATCATATCGCCCAGGTCGCCTTCGAGATACTTCCTGACCAATCCGAGCACTGCTTCCCCGGACAGATTCATGAATGTGAGCGGCTTCGCAAGGACGATTTTTCCGCCGGCGACGCGGCAGGACCGGGTCAGGGCCTGCTTCTCGTGCACGTCCTCCGCGCAACGGAATCTGGCCGCCATCCGATCGATGACGCGAAATCCGACATTGTGTCTGGATCCTTCGTATTTCGCTCCCGGATTCCCGAGTCCGACGATCAATTTCATTGTTCCTCTCCGGCCGCGAGTGTACAGTAATCGCCACTGATTCATGGCGCCCGAAACACCTCAAAAAGTTCTCCTCATCGACGATGACAAGAACGACCTCGTTCTGATGAGACGACTCCTCGAATCGAACGGCTACCAGGTCGAGACGGCTTCCTCCGGGGACGAGGGGCTGAAGCTCATCTCGGCGGATCCCCCGAGCTGCGTGATGGTGGATTACCGGATGCCGGGAATGACAGGGTACGAGGTAGCCAGGAAGATCAAAGACGACGACGGGACTCACAACATCCCGGTTCTCATTCTGACCGGCGCGAGCTCCTCCGAGGTGCACGTCGAAGGACTCGATTCCGGTGCAGACGACTTCGTGACGAAGGGCGCGGACGTCGCGATCATCCTCGCCCGAATCCGTGCACTCCTCCGAATCAAAGCGTACCAGGACAAGATCGTTCAGCAGTCGTCCGAGCTCAGACTTCTCTACGAAGAGGTCAAACAGAAATCCGACAAGATCATGGCATTGAACGAGCGGCTGAGCCGGGATCTTCAGTTCGCCCGCCGGGTTCAGGAATCCCTTCTCCCCCCGCGCATGCTCACCGCCCCCGGAGTCGAGGTCCGGGCGTCGTACCAGCCCACCGAAACGCTTTCGGGAGACTTCTTCGACTATTTCACGGTACGCGACTCGTTTCTGATATTCATCGCAGACGTCTCCGGTCACGGAACTCCCGCAGCGATTCTGACTTCCCTGCTGAAGAGCTACATTCGCACCGAAGCCGACAATCTCAACGCTCTTTCCGACTTCATGGCGGAGCTCAACGATTTCCTCGTCACGGCCAGCCTGCCATCCCAGTACGCGACCGCGTTGCTGCTCCGGTACGATCGTGAAGCCGCGACCCTCGAGTTCAGCAATGCAGCCCATCCGGCATTCGTGCTTTACCGACGCGCTGCGGGAAAGATCGAGGTTCACGAGCAACCCGGCCATCTCCTCGGGGCGCTTCCATCGTCGACCTACGAGGATTTTTCTCTGTCGATTGGTGCGGGCGATCTCTTCTTCGGTTACAGCGATGGGCTCACCGACAGACTGAACGACGCCAACGAGTTTTATTCGATCGATCGGATCGGGAAAATCCTCGCTGATTCGAGCGATCAGGACATGTCGAGTCTGTACGACCGAATCCTGGAAGACGTCGGCTCGTTCGCGCAAACCGAGGAGCTGGAGGACGACACCGCTTTCGTCCTGGCCCGTTTTTCCTGAGATTCAGGAGACTCGCGCCAGCAGAGCCTCCGCCTGAGGGCGCTTCGCATACTTGACCTCCGACCGGACGATCCGGTCGAGGCACTCCCTCGCGTCCTTCTTCTCGTTCTTTTTCAGCAGCGCTTTCGCAAGCCAGAAGTAGGTGTCGAGCAGATACTCGTTCTCGTTCCCCGCCTGGTTCTCGACGGCGCTTCTGAAACGGGAGGACGCCGCGTCCCACTCTTCGCTGGCGAAGTAAATTTTGCCGAGCTGGGCGTTCGCATCGAAAAAGTCGTACGAGGCGGTCTCGACGTGCTCGAGCACTTTTTCGTAGTACTCCTTCGCTCTCGCATAGTCCTTCCGATCGAAGTAGATCGCTCCGCAGAACAGCAGCGCATTCCGGTGAAAGTACTCGTTGTAGTGCGGCTCGTCCTCATGGAACTCCCTGAGGGAGCTCTCGAACAGATCGAGGGCATCTTTGGCGTTTCCAAGCGCGTAGCTGTTGAGGGCCTTGAGCGCGAGGGCCTGGGCAGTAACGTTCGAGTGGGAGGAGTACTCCATGGAGCGTTCGTGCAGTTCCCTGGCACCCTCGAAATCGGAGTCCTCGTGGGAGAGGTGGCCGAGAATCACGAAGGATTTGTACTTGACGTCGCTCGATTCGTCCGATTCTTCCGACTCGCACACACTCTCGAAGTGTGCTCGCGCCTTTGCCCTGTCTCCCGCAAACATCGAAAGGACACCCCGGTAATAGAGAGTTTCCAGCCGGCTCGGGCGTCCCTTTCCGAGCGACGAGATCTCACCGAGGAGGGATCCGATTCTGACGGCCAGTTCCTTGTGATCGCGAGACGGGTCGACGACGAGGTTGTGGAGGTGAATCAGCTCGACTTCGAGTGTTCGCACGATCTCGACCAGAATGTCGAGACGTGTAGAATCATCGATATCCCCCTGAAAAGCGGAGACGAGCTCGCGACGCAGGCCCGAGAGCTCCGCCGAGTACTCTTCAATTTGTCGATCGCTGAGATTTCCGTGATGCCCTTCGAGCCTGGTTTCGACATCTTCACGGCGTCTGGCGAGATTTTCCAAGGGCACCCCCGCACGTTGCTCCATCGACCCCTCCCCACTCTAATGGTTCAATAACTATATCAGGTCAGCGTTTCTGCCGGTACTCCTGCGAGGTTCGCGCCTTGACCGGCCGGCCGCCGGCCTCGATGAGACGGAGGTCGATCTGAATGCGATCCTCGTCCACCCTGGCAACTTCGACGACCACGCGATCTCCCAGCCTGAACTCCCGTTCGGTGCTCGAGCCCCTCAGCCGGTGCTCACGGTCGAGATAGGACCAGTAGTCCCCCCCGATCGAGGCAATCGGAACGAGTCCCTGAAGGAAGAATTCGTCGAGCTCGACGAAAAGACCGAACGGTACGACTCCGGTGATCACGCCGTTGAACTTCTCCCCGACCTTGTCGAGCATGAATACGACTTTTTTCCATTCCATCACTTCCCGCTCCGCCGCCTCGGCGCGCCGCTCGGTCGTCGAGCTCTGCTCGCCGGTTGCGACGAGATCCCGCTCCAGTTGCTCCTGATCGGCGGTCGCCCCGCCTTTCTTCAGATGAGCGCCGAGCATTCGATGAACCACGAGGTCGGGATACCGCCGGATCGGCGAGGTGAAGTGGGTGTACTGCTCGAAGGCGAGCGCAAAGTGCCCGTTGCACTCGGGAGCGTAGACGGCCCGTTTCATCGATCTGAGGATGACTTCGTTGAGAAACCGTTCTCCCGCGTCGCCGTCAATTCGCTGCAACACACGCTGCAGATCGCCCGGCCGGATCTTCTCGAGGTCACCCTTCAACTCGTAACCGAACTCGGCCAGTAGCATTTTGAGCTCTTCGAGCTTTTCCATCTCCGGCGCAAGGTGGTTGCGATAGAGAGAGGGCTGGCCGGCGAAGAAGAGCTCCTTGGCCACCGTCTCGTTGGTGGCCAGCATGAATTCTTCGATCAGCCGGTGCGCGTCGTTTCGCTCGAGTGCCCGGATCGAGCTGATCTCTCCCTGCTCGGTCAGAAGCACCTCGTGTTGTGGAAGGTCGAAGTCGATCGATCCACGGCGATCTCGCCGCGCCCTGAGAACCCGGTAAAGCTCGTCCATCACTCGAACGAGATCGACCACCACCGGATCCGCGATCGCGTCCGAGTCGCCGGCAATCGTCGCAGCGACCTCCGTATAGGTGAGACGGGCTCGCGTTCGGATGATCGCCCGGAAGAACTTTCTGGCAACCACACCACCGTTCTGGTCGATCTCCATCTCGACCGAGAACACCAGCCTGTCGACCCTCGGATTGAGCGAGCAGATTCCGTTCGAGAGCCTTTCCGGCAGCATCGGTACCACGCGACCGGAAAAGTAGACCGACGTCCCTCGCGTCCAGGCCTCGGCATCGAGCGCCGAGCCGGGGCGCACGTACTGCGAGACGTCGGCGATGTGAACTCCGAGGCGGAAGTTTCCCGAAGGGAGACGGGTCACTTCGACGGCGTCATCGAAATCTCGCGCAGTCTCGCCATCGATGGTCACGATCACACGATCCCTCAGATCGGTCCGATCTGCGATCTCGGAATCCGCGACCTCCAGTGGAACCGCTTCCGCCTCTCTCTCGACCTCTTCGGGAAACTCTCGTGGAATCCGATATTTCCTCAGGACGATCTCCACGTCGACCCCGGGCTCCCAGATGAATCCTAGGACATCGATGATCCTCCCTTCGGCGGTGGGATGGCGGTCGGGATAGCGTGTGATGTCGACCTCGACGATCTGGCCGTGTTCCGCGCCATCCTCGTGCCCCGGCTCGATCTCGATGTCGATGTCGAGCCGCGTATCGTAAGGGCGAACCCAGGCCGGGCTCCCCTCATGGAAACGTCCCACGACACTCGAGTGCTCTCGCCTCAGAACCCTGACGATCTCTCCCCGGGTGACCTCGCCACGAGCGGTCCGCTGGCTTTTCTTCGACGCGCTCGCCCGCGCCACCACGAGATCACCGTTCATCGCGTTGTGGTCGCTGCGGCGACCGACGAAGAGCTGTCTGGCTGCATCGTCCCGCGACACGGGAACGACCAGACCAGATCCGTCCGAGCGGGCGCGATAGGTGCCGATCACGAACGAGGTATGCCGAGGAAGCGAATATCGTTTTCCACGAACGGCAATGATCTCGCCCGCCCCCTCCATCTGCTCGATCAGCGCCCCGAGCTTCTCCCGGTCGACTTTCAATCCCGACTCGGTGAGCTTCCTCGCGATGTCGCGAACCGCGAGGACGCGCTGGCCTCGCTGGTCGAGCAGGTCGACGATCGATTTACGCAGTTCCGCGGTGTTCACCGGCCCCGCTTCTTCGAGGAGGGCTTCCGCCTCGCCTTCCGAATCCGCGCGACGTAGCCCGCGACACGCAAACGCGTCCGGAGCTTGTTGTGCAGCGTATTCCGATGGATGCCGAGCATCTGCGAAGCGCGGGTCACGTTGCCATCAGCCTGGTCCATGGCGGCTCCGATGTACTTCCCTTCGAATTCTTCGAGGGCCTGCTCGAGGGTGATTCCGCACGATACGAGCTCACGCGCGATGCTGTTCAGATGATCGTCGATTGTCGGCATTGAAAAGGCGTTTCCGATCGCGGACCCGCATCATATTCGTCATGATCGCCAATGTGAAGTCCGTTTCCGTTTCGTGGCGAATCAAATTCACCAGGGCGCTATTCACCTGATGCGAAGGAGGGTCATTTTTTGAGGTCAGCCGGTGGCCACCGACTCGACCAAGCCCTTCGGCTGCACCATCAAGTGGAAGAAAGCCTGATCACCATTCGGAGCTTCTCGCGAGCGCCAGGACGACGTCCTTCATGACGTCGATTCCTTCGTGGAACTGGCGCTCGCGAATCCTCTCATTCTCCGCGTGAATCGTCGCTCCATCGTAATAGTTGAGCTCGAAGGGTGAGAGCCCCCACGCCTCGATTCCCTTTTCCCTGAACAGACGGAGATCGGTCGTTCCGGGGATCACGAGCGGTCCCACGGGAGCGGCAGCGTGGTTCTGCAGCACGCCCGCGATCAGATCCCACGCAGCGCCTCCGCGGCTCGAGCTCGAGTCGCTCCGGCCTTTGAGATGGACGCGCACCTCGCCTCGGCCTTCCACTAACTCCGCCACCGATCGCAGAAACGCGTCGGAGTCGGCCGCCGGAGGGAGGCGGAAGTCGATCATCGCGCGGGCCTCCGATGGAATCGCGTTCGGCGCCGAGTCTTCGGATCCGGCCGCCAGCCGGGTGACCGCCATCGATGTCTCGACGACCGCCCGCTGCGGGCTCGGAAGCTGTGCGAGAGTCTCCGGGTCGGGCCGTCGCGCCGCCGCGAGCAGGACCCCGGCCGAACGCTCAACCTTGCTCGATGCGAGCGATTCAAGGTATTCGAGGGTCGCCTGCGAGGTCCCGGCCGGGCGGTCCATCCGGCGGAGATCCTCGAGGATGTCGAGGAGAATCTCGGGCGCCGTACCGGCTCCGCCCCCAGCTCCGTGACCGCCCTTCGCCGTCACGACGATCTCGATCCATAGCGGAATCTTCTGTTCGACTTCGATTCCCCACCAGGTCACCTCGTCGACGACCGTGACGTTGGAGCCTCCCTCTCCCAGTACGAGGCCGACATTCCGAAACAGCTCCGGCATGGCCTCTTCGAGATGAACCATCCCGCGAGTTCCGCCGGCTTCCTCGTCCGGCACAGCGAGGAAAATGACGTCGCGCTCGAGCGCGGCACCGCTCCGCACGAGGTTCATCATCGCGACTGCATGCGCCACCCCGAGTGACTTGTCGTCCAGGACTCCGCGACCGGTGACGTAGCCCGACCGGCGTTCGCCGCCAAAAGGAGGGAACCGCCAGTCCGATTCGCTCGCGGGAACCGTATCGATGTGATGAGTGAGCATCAGCGCGGGTCTGGCATGACCCGAAACAATCCGACCGATCACCGCGAAATCATTACCGGGAACTCCGACGATCGAAACGTCCCGAATGCCATGTCCGGTCAGAAAATCGCGAAGGAGCTCCGCCGCCGCGCGAGTGTTTCCTCCCGGCGGATTGGAAGTATCGATCCGGACGTAGTCGATCAGAAGCTCGCTCGAGAGAGCATGATCCGGATCCTCGACCTCGGAATGCGCTTCGTGACAATGAAGCAGTACGAGGGAGCAAAGAAGAGAAGGGAGCGCCCGAGCCAGCATGCGTCGGAAGCTCAGCAAGCTCTCGTCGCTCAGTTTTTCTGTGCCCCTTCGGGCCAGAGAACGAAGCTGCCGTTCTGGTAGACGACGTCACAGATGAAATTGTCCGTCGGTCCCGTCTCGGCGCCCGTGTCGAGTGTCTGATTCTTTCCCGCGGAGATGATCTGATACTCGTTTGCTTTCTCCGTTGCATCGACCCGATAGATCCAGTTGCTTCCCCACGCGTCTCGGGCCGGGAGCTCCTTGATGTAGATCGGGGCCAGGTGCGACGCGATCTCCGAGTTCGGTACCGTCTTGTCGAGAAGGTCGTAGCCGGAGTTCCAGTAGAAGTTCCAGTCGACCGAATAGGACTCCCACGCGGATGCAATCGACCTCATGTCCGCCATCGTCTTTTTCTGTTTCGACCGGTGCATCGCGGCGATCAGATTCGGTATTGCAACCGCGGCCAGGATACCGATGATCGCGACGACGATCAGAAGCTCGATCAGCGTAAATCCACGCATCTCACCTTTGAGCGACTTCATCGAATCCCCCACGAGTCTCGGTTCCTGTCGCAGTAAAAAAATGGCGAGGCGGCCATTCGGCCACCCCGCCACAGTCATACGGAGCTCTTAGTTTTCCTGAGCGCCTTCCGGGTAAACGACGAAGGACCCATTCTGATAAACGATGTCACAAGCGAAGTTGGTCGTCGGACCCTGCACGGTGATGCTGTCGTCCGTCTGGTTCTTTCCGAGCGAATAGATCTGATACTCGGTCGCTCGGGTAGCGCTGTCGGTGAAAAACTGCCACGGCTCGGACCATCCGTCGGCGTTAGGCATCTCCTTGATGTAGTCCGGCTCGAGCTCGCCGACCAGATCCGAAGTTACAATTACATTCGGAAGCTGGCTGAAGCTCTGCTGAGCGGAATTCCAGTAGAAGTTCCAGTCGACTGCATACGACTCCCACGCCGTGGCGATCGAGCGCATGTCTGCCATCGTCCTCTTCTGCTTCGACCTCTGCATCGCCGACAGCAGGTTCGGAATCGCGATTGCGGCCAGAATGCCGATGATCGCGACGACGATCAGAAGCTCGATCAGCGTGAAACCGCGCTGACCCCTACGCATTTTTGAAAGCATTTGAATCCTCCTTGTGATTGTGGGACTTGTTTCCCCGACACCCTACCAATCCAATCGCCGTACCATGTCGAAGCGACCAATAATTTGATTTTTATCAAGAAGTTAGAAAACCAAGGGCATTCCGGATTCACAACGAGCGGCACAGAATGTGACAAATTACGTCACTTCGGGGCTTCGATCTCCAGGTATCTCCGAACCAGATCTTTCATGAATTCGACGCCTTCGACGAACCAGGAGAGTTTCAGCCGCTCGTCGACTCCGTGAATCCCCTGGCTCTCGAAGAAGGTGACCTGGAACGGCCAGAGTCCATAGCAGTCGATCTCTTCCGATCTGAGAAAGCGACAATCGGTCGTTTGAGCGAGCATGACGTGGGGACCGACCCGCGTCTGTTCGCCCCACGTCTCCTTCACCTCTTCTTCCAGCTCCCGAAAAAGCGGCGTGTCCGTCGGCGACAGCCGTGATGGTTGCGGAAACGTCATGAACTCGACCAACATCTCCGCGTCGCGCGGTAGCAACTCGCGAATACGCGCGAGAGGCTCGGCGGGATCCTCGTCCGGAAGGAGCGACAGGTATATGCGCAGAGTGTACCCGCCATCGACCGGTTCAACCTCGTCGCGGACGATCGCGTGGTTCTGCATCAGCTCGAGATAATTCTCCCCGAGCTGATCGAGCCGGCCCTCCGACTCGGCCTTCCGAACGTCTGCGAGGATTTCGCCCCCCTTCGTTCGCCTGGGAGCGATTGCCCGGAAATACTCGTCCACCCCAGGAAGGAGCCGCTCGATCTTCGGCTCGATGTCCCATTCGAGCATTTGGGCACGGAACCGTTCGAGATCCTCCCTTCGAGGACTGTTCACTCGGAGCCGGACGATGTTCTTCGAACCGGTCTCAACGGCGAAATAGACGAGCTTTTCGCGCACTGTCTCGGTCAGCCCTCCCTCGGTGATCACGAAGCGGGTGCCCTCGAAAATATCCGGCCGGTTCGCGATCAGCCACGGGACCCCGAGAGCGCTCCCCGATTCCTCGTCGGCGGTCGCCAGAAAGATCAGATCGTGAGCAGGCTGCTGACCCGATTCTGCGACATCCACGAACGCCAGCAGTTGGGTGATCGCCGTTCCCTTCATGTCGAGCGTCCCTCGACCCCAGACGCGGTCGAGCGCGACCTCAGCCTCGAAAGGTGGGTAAGACCACTTTTCGGGATCCGCTCGGACGACGTCGATGTGACTGAGCAGCATCAGCGCTCCGCCCGGCTCACGGCCTTCGATTCTCGCGTAGACGTTGGCTCTCCCGGGTGCGCTCTCGATCATCTCCGCGGGGATACTCTGTCGTTCGAGATACTCGAAGAGAAAGCGGGCGCCGTCGATCTCTTTGCCCGCAGTCGTATCGATCCTGACGTAGTCACGAAGAAGCTCGATATCGGGTGTGATCGCGGTCTCACCCGGAACATAACTGCCATCGTCGGCCGGCGCCTGGCTATTGAGGTAAACTGCGGCGCCGATCATCAGGGCCGCCACCACGACGACACCAAAGGCGGTCAGGATGAAGTCCTTGTTCCCGAGTTTCTTCACGGGCCGGTGGTTCGTCACGGGCGAGAATATAATGGGAAAACTGTCGATCGTCATCCCCGTCTTCAACGAGGAGCGGAGACTTCCGGAAACCATCGAGCGGATCGAAGAGTTCCGGAGCGGCTTCGACCGCCCGACCGAGATCATCTTCGTCGACGACGGCAGCTCGGACCGGAGCGGCGAGATCCTGAAGGCTGCAACCGCGCGCCGGGACGGCTGGCGGGTCGTTACCTACAGTACCAATGCGGGAAAGGGCTACGCTGTTCGTCGCGGGATCATGGAGGCGACCGGAACCCGAATACTGATCAGCGACGCGGATCTCTCCACGCCGCTGGCCGAGGTTGAGACCCTGCTGGCAGCAGCCGGCGGGGCTGACATAGTCATCGGTTCGAGAGCCGTCGACGAGACTTCCGTGAAGGTGGCACAGCCCTCCTACCGCCAATCGATGGGCAAAACCTTCAACCGGCTGATGCGGATGATCACGGGCCTTCCCTTCCGTGACACGCAGTGCGGATTCAAGCTTTTCTCCGTCGACGCCGCAAAAACCGTCGCCCACCGCGCAACCGTCGACCGGTTTGCCTGGGACGTGGAGTTCCTCATGCTCGCCTGCCGGGAAGGCTATCGGATCGAGGAAGTGCCTGTGCTCTGGTTCAACTCTCCCGAGTCGAGGGTGCGAGTCGTCCGGGACTCCTTCAGAATGCTCGTCGATCTGCTTCGAATGCGGATCCGGATCGGACCGGTCAGCTGCGCCGACCCGGGAACAGCAGGATCCCGACAACGATCAGAACGCTGACGCAACTGATGATCGCCGAGACCGCGACGACCGGATCGAAGTAGCGAATTCGCACGACGCTGCGACCCTCCGGAACGACGACACCGGTGTATGCGACATTCACGGGGAAGTGCTCCACCTCCTCTTCATTGACGGAGATGCGCCAATTGGGATGGAAGGTGATCGAGGAGACGAGCACTGCCGGCGAAGAGGCATTCACTCTCAGATCGGCTCCCGAGAAGATCTCCTCGATGAGCTCGACCGATCCCGATGAACCTGCGACTCCGCCTGAAGAATCGGTACCGATGATCCATGCCGTTCCCGGCTCGCTACCTTCTTCGACGATCGTATCGACGAGCTCGGCAAGATCATCAACTCGTCTCACGCCGGTTGCGATGCTGTAGCGAGGACGCTCTCCCTCGTCGACCATCCGGATCGGATCGACCTCCCGCTTGCTGGTTCCGACGACGGCGACCGAGCTGCGGTATCGACTCCGGTATCTCGCGTTCGACATCGACATGAAGATCGAGGCCCAGTCCTTTCTTCCGCGGTCTCTGACTTCGAACATCGTGTGGACCAAGTCCACCGAATGCTTCATCGCGGTCTTGTCATAGTCGCGCTCGAGCACGGTCCGGTAAAGATCGTTCGCCGGCGTCATCGGAAACATTCCGTTGCGAACGACCCAGTAGACGGCATCACCCGTCGAAAACCACGAACGGGCGGTCTTCGATCGTCCATACCAGTCGACTTCGTGAAAGATTCGGTAGCCATCACGGCCGGGCGCGAGCTCCGCGGCCAGTGGAGGTGCCCGGTAGAACTCCGAGGAAATCCGGGGCGAGACGTCGAGGCCCAGCAGTGCCAGCTCTATCCAGAGGATCACGTTCAGAATGACCAGAGCTCGTCGCCGCGCCACAGTCAACGTCACGAGGATCGCGCCCCAGAGAAGTGCGACCAGGGTCCAGACCTCACGCGACCCCTCCACCATCCGGGTCAGATACCTCGACTCTGAAACACCGAAGAGATCACCGAACATCGAGGTGTAGCCCGGATGAAGCGACAGCGCAGCCAGGACCGTCACGCCTGCAGCAATGGCGAGCGCGAGAGCCGTCGCGACCTTCCTGACCTTCTCATCATTCCCCGAGAGCCGGTCGAGAAGCATCGCGCCGAATACGATCGTGGCGAAGACGAGACCGATCGAGAACTTCTCCGGATAGCGGAATCCCCTGCCGATTTCCGCCTGCCAGGCCCACCAATACAACGGTGTGAAGCTCCCGAGAGTCAGCAGGTAAAACAAGGCGCTCGTTCCGAGGTAGCGAAGCCAGCCGGGAAACCGCAGGACGACTCCCACCATCGCCATCAACGCGATGATCATTCCGGGGGCAATCGAAAAGAGGAAGGGGGAAGCCTGCCGCGGATAGAAGCGTCCGCCGGCCCAGTACAGAACATGGCCGTCGAGGTTGAAACGGCCAAAAGCCGATGGGACGATCATTTCGAGCGGGCGCAGCGGGTGGAGGCTCCACGATGTGACCAAGTCATAGTCGAAGCCATCGGCTCTGACGGTGTCGGAGACGTGATCGATGGCCGGCCACAGCTGAATCGCCCCGACGAGAACCGCTCCGATCAGAACGACCGAAAAGCGGGCGACGACGAGCGAGATCAGCTGCGGGGCGAGAAGCCGGCGTCTTCTCCACAAAAACCACGTTAGCCACAACCCTGCGAGAACCCAGGTCTGGATCAGCGTGACGGGCTCCGCGGCCAAAAGCTGCAGGCCGCCGAAGAGCACGGCGATGCACGCGTGGCGGCGCGCTCCCGTTCGAACATAAGAAGTGAGATATCGGAGCAGATACGGCAACCACGTCGCACAGAAGAGGATCGGCAGCAGATTGACGAGCGACATCATCAGCCCGCCCATTCCCCAGGACAGGGCGCCAGCAACGGACGCTCCTCTCCCAAGCCGCAGCGACCGCAGCAGCAGATACATTCCGAACGCAGCGGCCACGAGATGAAACGCGATGTGAAATCGAAAACCCAGTTCGAAGTCCGGAAGGAGGATCAGCAGCTGCGGCGGATAGAAAACGGCATACTCGGGATTCGCCGCGAGTGGCTGCCCGGCCGAATAGAACGGGTTCCACCATGGGAACCCACCGGAGAGAAGAATTTCCCTGATGATCCGCTTAGTCGGGTGGTAGAACCTCGATATATCCCTGATGAAGAAGCTCCGCCCTCCCGCGACGACGTCGACGATCGCAAGGAGAATCGCGGCTGCCAGAACCGTGAGAGCGCAGCGGTCCCGCCACTGCTCTCGGGTGCTTTCTCCGTTCAATCCCGCCACTCCACTCTCGAGGCCGGGGCCGCATTCCGCCGTGTTATCGTCTCGGGCGAGTGAGCCGGTCCCCCGACAGGAGAATCGTGGTCGTCCTTCCCGCCTACAACGCGGAGGCGACTTTGCGCGCAACGTGGGACGACATCCCGAAAGAGTGGGTCGACGAAGTCCTTCTCGTCGATGATGCGTCGACGGACGGCACCGTTCGGCTCGCCGAAGAGATAGGGATACGAACGGTGGTGCATCCCGAGAATCGCGGTTACGGCGGGAACCAGAAAACCTGCTACCGTACGGCGCTGGACGAGCTGAATGCCGACATCGTCGTGATGGTGCACCCGGACCATCAGTACGACCCCACGATCATTCCCCAGCTGGTCAAGCCACTTCTCGACGATGAATGCGATGCGGTATTCGGCTCCCGGATGCTCGGAGGGCGACCGATCGAGGGCGGAATGCCGAAGTGGAAATACTTCGCGAATCTCGGCCTGACGGCAATCGAGAACGCGACCTTCTATGTGTTTCTCTCCGAATACCATTCGGGATTTCGCGCGTACTCACGACGCTACCTCGAGTCGGTCCCGTTCGAAGAATGCTCGGACAATTTCGTCTTCGACACCGAGATCATCGCTCAGGGAGTGGCCGCGGGCATGACCATCCGCGAGGTACCGATTCAGACGAGATACTTCGACGAGGCATCGCAGATCGGGTTCGTCCGTTCCGTTCGATATGGCCTCGAGATTCTGAAGACAATGGGCTTCTACAAGTTGCATCGCAAGGGTCTGTTCAGTCACCGGATCTTCCGGGGACTTGGTTCGGGTCCGAGCGGGCGGCACGTTAAGGCGACTCAGTAGAGCGGAAATCCGAGGCAGAGCGACCGGACGTCGTCTCGCACCGCTTTTACCGTCGCCTCATCCCCCTCGGCGTCGAGCACTCTGACGATCAGCTTTCCGATCGTTTCCATCTCCTTCTGGCTCATCCCTCTCGAAGTCACGGCCGGCGTGCCGATGCGAAGCCCGGATGCCACCATCGGCTTGTTGGTGTCGAAAGGTATCGTGTTCTTGTTCACCGTGATTCCGGCGTCCTCGAGCATCTTCTCACCATCTTTGCCTGTGATTCCTTTCGAGAAGACATCCGTCATGAAAAGATGATTGTCCGTACCGCCGGAGACGATTCGAAATCCTCCGTTCGCAACTGCGGCGCAGAGAGCCTGAGCGTTGTCGATGATCCGGCGTTGATAGTCGCGAAACTCGCTGGAAAGAGCCTCTTTGAAAGCGACGGCTTTGGCCGCGATTATGTGCACCAGCGGCCCGCCCTGAACTCCGGGAAACAGCGCACGGTCGATCGCCTTCGCATGCTTCTCGCGGCATAGGATCAACCCTCCGCGCGGGCCCCTCAGGGTCTTGTGGGTCGTCGTGGTGACGAAATCCGCAAACGGGACAGGTGACGGATGCGCTCCGGCAACGATGAGGCCCGCAATGTGGGCGACATCGGCCATCATCAGAGCTCCGACCGAATCAGCGATCTCCCGGATGCGCGCGAAATCGATGACTCGCGAGTACGCTGACGCGCCACATATGATCATTTTCGGCTTCGATTTCTCTGCGATCCGCTGCATCGCTTCGTAATCGATTCTCTCCGTCTCTCTGTCGACGCCGTACGCAACGACTTCGAAATCACGACCGCTGTACGAAAGGGGATGTCCGTGAGTCAGATGTCCCCCGTGCGAGAGATCCATTCCCATGATCACATCGCCCGGCTCGAGCGTCGCGAAGTAGACCGCCATATTGGCCTGCGAGCCGGAGTGCGGCTGGACGTTCGCATGCTCGGCACCGAACAGCTCCTTCGCCCGATCGAGCGCCAGATTTTCGACGATGTCGGTAGGTCCGCACCCGCCGTAATATCGCCTGCCCGGGTACCCCTCGGCGTACTTGTTCGTGAAGACGGAACCCATCGCGCGGAGTACGGCCTCCGAAACGTGGTTCTCGGAGGCGATCAGCTCGAGCGTCTCGTTCTGTCGTCTGGTCTCGAGAAGGATCGCCTCGTGGATCTCCTGGTCGACTGTCTCGAGGTCCTGATGGTGGAAAGTGGATGTACTCGTCATCGAGCTCGTTCTCCTCCGGTTCGATTCCGCCTGTTGCGCCACAGTCTAACTCCAAGAGGGGGTCGGCTCAGCGAGAGCCCCGTAGCCGATCGCCGAACGCGACGGCATCGCCCGCGAGATAGAGCGATCCTCCGACGACCACATTCTGACATCCGCTTCGCCAGGCCTGGTCGAGAGCGGCGCTCGCAGGCTCGACTACATCCACCCCGTATCGCTCACTGAGCCACGTCGCGATCTCGCCGGGTTCGGCTGCCCGATCCGAGTCGACGCTGGTCAGAATCACCTTCTGCGCGAGCGGCGCCAGCCGCTCGATCATCGCCTTCCAGTCTTTGTCTCGCAGACATCCGAAAAGGAGGCAGACTTCCCCCTGGAGATGGCGCTCGACGAATCGAGCGAGCGTCTCGGCTCCGGCCGGATTGTGAGCGCCGTCGACCAGAAGCCTGCGTCCATCGACGTCGAAAATCTCGAGCCGTCCCCGCCATCTCGTGCCCGCAACGCCTCTCTCGATCGCCGCGGCATCGCACTCCAGACCCATTCGATCGAAAAGAAGCTCCGCTGCGCGGACCGCCAGGGCGACGTTCGGAATCTGATGCTCACCGCGCAGCGGACTCTCGAGATCGTACTCTCGCAGAGGCGTCGTGAACCGGAAATGAACGCCGTCGCAGTCTGAGCTCTTCGCGCGGATCATGCAGCAGTCCTCGAGAGCTTCAAGGGTGACACCGGCACGATCCGCGAGCTCGTCGAGTACTCTCAGAATCGAAGCGCCGGTATTCGAGGTGACCGCCCGTGTGCTCTTCTTGATCACGCCCCCCTTCTCCGCAGCGATCTTCTCGATCGTGTCTCCGAGCCACTCCGCATGATCGAGCCCGATCATCGAGATTGCCGCGACATCCGCCTCGACCACGTTGGTGGCATCGAGCCGCCCCCCCATCCCGACTTCGAAGATTCCGATCTCCACGTCGTCTCGATCCGCGAGGATCAACGCGATGAGGGTAAGCGCCTCGAAAAAGGTCGGAAGAACGTCGAGCTCTCCGGATGCAGTCCGGATCCGCTCGATCGCGGATCGCAGAGCCGCATGGTCAACTTCCTCTCCCCTGATGATCCACCGCTCCGACAGCCGCACCAGGTGCGGCGAGGTATAGAGGATCGTCGACCGACCAGCGCTTCGCAGGATCGAGTCGAGCGTGGCGGCGGTCGAGCCCTTTCCATTGGTCCCGGCGACGATCACCCACCGGCGACCGAGCGAGATCTCCAGTGCGTCGACGAAGATTTGCATTCGCTCGAGCCCGGGTCGGATCCCCTGTCCGATCAGTTGCTCGAGCCAGTCCGCCGGCTCGTTCACCACGGTCCGTCTTTGGCCGGTGTAAGCGGAGCCCATCGGGGCTCGAGCCAGCGGATCACCCGGTACGAGAGCCAGGCCAGGATCAGACCGGCCACCGAATCGATCATGTAGTGCCAGCCTGTAATGATCGACCCGAGAAACATGAATGCGGTCGCGCCGAACAACCAGTTTCCTCCTCGACGCGACCCCCGCCTGACGAACAGCGCAAGCAGAGCAAAGAACCCGACGTGGAGACTCGGGAATGCTCCGAGGCCTTCTGCGAACCGGATGCTTCCAAAGGACAGACCTTCGTTGCGCGCGAGAACGTTCAGATGGTTCTCGATGAGGCGCCGCTGAAGATAGGTCGTGGCGGGCATCCCCGGACGCGCTTCCTCCCAGACGTCGCTGAACCCATACGCCGGGCCCATGGCCGGGACCGCAAAATAGAGCCAGGCACCGGCACTCCACAAAAGGGTATTCGCCAGAATGAACGAAGTTCGTCGTGCAAAACCCGGCATCGCGAGATACGAAGCGATTCCCAGAATCAGAACGAACAGGAACAGCATCCCGTATCCGAGGTCGAAGACGCCCAGAAGCACGGGATTGTCGAACAGATTGAGGAAGAAGGTATTGGGGGACATCCCGAAGAAAACGAAACTGTCGATCGCCCAGAGAAGCGAATCGACGCCCGATCTCCCCATCAGCCAGGTCCCGGTCTTGAGACCCTGATAGAAGTAGCTCAGCATCCCGAGATTGATTGCCAGCAGCGCCGTGACGCCGAGCCAGCGCGGGTTACGAAACGTTCGTTTCCAGTAGAGCCCTGCGCGCTTGCGAAAAAGTGCCACGACGCCATGAAGCACGGCACCGTAGAGCACGAAGCTGAAAAAGCCAGCGCTTGCGACAAAGGGTCCGGAGATGAGGAGTTCGATCCCGTGACGCCTCATCAGGACGAAAAGGATCACGATCTCGATCGCGCAGAAACCAATCCCTGCCAGGACGGCGATGGCGCAACGATCGGGTCTCTCGACGACCGGATCGCCGTCGGACGCGAACGGTTCAGGCGCCACGGCAGAAGCGGAGAAATGTGGCGATGAACGCCTTCATCTGTTGTCGCTCGACGATGGCGTCGAGCATTCCGTGCTCGACGAGGAACTCGGATCGCTGGAAGCCCTCGGGCAATTTCTGACGAATCGTCTGCTCGATCACGCGCGGACCGGCGAATCCGATCAGGGCCCGAGGCTCGGCGATGTTGATGTCTCCGAGCATCGCAAACGACGCGGTGACCCCTCCGGTGGTCGGATCGGTCAGCACTGAAACATAGGGGATACCCTCCTCGGAAAGACGCGCGAGCGCTGCCGAGATCTTCGCCATCTGCATCAGAGAAAGTATCCCTTCCTGCATTCTGGCTCCGCCGGAGCAAGATACGGCGATGAGAGGAATCTTCTTTTCCAGAGCGCGCTCGGCGGCGAGCGTGATCTTTTCGCCGACGACCGAGCCCATCGAGCCGCCCATGAATGTGTACTCCATCGCGGCGATGACCGCTGGCATTTTCTCCAGCCGGCCCTCGGCGCAGAGCACGGCATCGCCGGTCCCGACCCGGTTCTCGTAGACGCGCAAGCGGTCGCGGTAGGGTCTGGTATCCCGGAACTCCAGCGGATCCGCCGACCGGATCTCCTGCGCGAACTCCTTCCACGATCCATCGAAAAGGAGCTCGAACCGCTGCGTGGCAGACAGACGGAAATGATGCGAGCATTTCGGGCAGACGCTCAGGTTCTCGTCGACTTCCCGCCGGTAGACGATCTCCTTGCATCCGTCACATTTGACCCAGAGTCCCTCGGGAATCGTGAGCGGCTTCTCTTCGAGAGGTTTCTTTGGCTTCTTTTCTTTGCGGAACCAGGCCATCGCTCAGATCTCTCGGAAGATGTACTTCCGTAATTTCATCAGTTTCTCCTCGAACGTCGTGTCATCGAGGCACCTCAGCGTCGCCGCAACGGAGCTGAGCAGGGAGTTGCCATCCTGGGGTGTGTAACAGAAGCCGACGACTTTTCGCGGATTCGGAACCGTGAGCGTCGAGATCGGAACGACGGTCTGAGAGAGGATCCGCCCGAAATAGCCGTGGTCACGCCCGAACGAAAAAATCTGGCCGGCCGATCGTTTGTTTGTAATGGCGACCCGGATGTTGTTCCGAAGCCTCGCCCGCACCTCCTCCATCGTAATGTCGAAACCGAGGTCGAGATCGAACCAGAGAGTGTGCATGTACTGAGTATTGATCTTGATTGCCGAAGAAAAGAGATTCAGCTTCACACCCATCGTGCCGAACAGATGGTGGGCATCTCGGGCGTGATGTGTCCCGAACTCCGGATCATCGTGTTTGCCGACCTGCGGCGCGGCGATGAACGCGGAGATGTCGGAGATGTCGTTCGCTCGTCTCATGCACACGAAGCGCCCGCCGGCGAGGCTGATCTCCCCATCATGGGTGGCAATCGTTTTGACGAGTGACGCGATGTTGTGGGTATTGCACGAGACGATCTGGATGAATCGATCATCGGAGGTCAGAGCTTCGTCGTTGATGCCCCTGGCGTAAGGTTTTCCGAATCCGAACTCCGAACCCTGAGCCAGAAAACCCCTCGGTTGGCTGAAGTGATCGTAGAATTTCGCCTTGTTCTGATTTCCTGCGGGGGTGCAATCGACAATGACGGTGGCCTGTTCGATTGCCTCTTCCGTGGTCAGCGATACGCGATGCCCGAGTCTTTCGAAATCGGGGCGCGAATCTTCGTCGACGACGAGCTTGGCACCTCTGCCGAGCACGTGCTCGACCATCGCATGGTCATCCGCCTTGGGAGTCCTTTTGTGGAAGGTGACCTCATCGATCCCCCAGTCGGCTGCGTAATCGGTAAAAAGGCCGATCAGCGGCTCCCCGATCGTGCCCGTTCCGACCACATGAACGATATTGCGTGACATTACAATGCGTTTCCTCCGAAGTGAGCTGCGATCGCACGTGCGCGCGCGATGAGGCAGCAAAAGATTCTACATCAGGCCTTTCCGGCTTCCTTGATGGCTGCACGGGTCTCGCGTTCCGCTTCGCGCTGCTTGACGACTTCTCTCTTGTCGTGCAGCTTGCGACCTCTCACCACTGCAATCTCGGCCTTGACTCTACCGGCGATGAAATACAGCTCGAGAGGTACGATCGTCAGCCCCTTCTGCGTGACGATTCCGTGCAGCTTCTCGAGCTGCCGTCGATGCAGAAGCAGCTTCCTGGTCCGCGTCGGCTCGTGGTTCTCGCGATTGCCGTGATCATAGGGTGAGATGTGCGTACCGAACAGAAAGGCTTCGCCGTCCTTGAAGATCACGTAGCTGTCTTTGAGGTTGGCCCGCCCGTCACGAAGCGACTTCACCTCGGTCCCCGTCAGAACGAGGCCCGCCTCGAGCTTCTCGACGACTTCATAGTCGTGACGGGCCTTCCGGTTCGTTGCAATGACCTTACGGTCTTCGTTGGACGAAGGTGACATGAATACTCTTTCGGATGATGGGATTCAGGTGCGGAGAGAGACGAAGGCGTCGACAAGATCGGAGTCGAACTGGCGGCCTTTCGCCCCGGAAAGCCGACTGCACGCTTCCTCGACCGATACCGGCGGCTTGTACGAGTCCGGTGCCGTCATCGCGTCGAACGCTTCGCAGATGTGAATGATTCTCGACCCGGTCGGGATCTCTTTCCCCTTCAGGCCTTCCGGATAACCTGTACCATCGACGCGCTCGTGATGCGAATGAACCAGCGTTGCGATCTCGGCTCCGAGTGGAGAGCGTGAGATGATGGCCGCACCGACCATCGGATGCTGTCGCACGAGGATCATCTCCGAGTCGGAAAGTTGCCCCTTCCTCTGTATTCGCTCCCACCCGAGTGGCCTCATCCCGACGTCATGAACCATCCCGGCCAGCCGGATTCTCTCAATCTCCTCGCTTCCGAGGCCTGCCTTGCCGGCGAGCTCGGCAGCCATCGAAGCCACGCGCTCGGAGTGGTCGACCAGATCGGGAAGTGACTCCAGATCGGGCTCGATCAGTCGTAGGGCCACGTTCCGCATCAGCGGCGTGCGCGAGTGCGCGGCTACTGCGTTCGATACCGATTCCTCGACACACTTGTGAAGCCGTTCCAGAAGACTGCGTACGTCGCGCCCCGGAGTCTGGCTGAACGCCACGCTCAGAACGAGCTCGCCGAATTCGCGAAGCGGTGCCGCCATCAGCGAGGCGATGTCTCCCGGAACAACCGGTGACCCTCCATTGCCGATCCAAGGGTCCTGCTGAACTTTCAACGGAGCAAGATCCCCGCCCCGCTTCTGCATCCAGGTGCCCAGCCGCTTCTGAATGTCGCTCACGGCTTCCGGAGAAATCGGACCGCGCGCAACCATGTAATACGTCAAAATGGTGGGTGACAGATCCGCCAGCCCTGCCGCCACGACCCCACGGAGCCCGAGAAAAAGGCCGAGCATCGTGCGTGCCACATCCAGTCGCGCAGGATCGATCGGCTCGATCCGGCCCGAGCTCCGCGTCTTCCCCTTTTGCAGTTCCGTCTTCGCCCTCTCGACCACCGGAAGCATCCAGATCTCGTCATCGCCACCCTCGGAGCTCTGTCCCATCTCAGAAACCTGGATCTTCTTTTGGCCGAACAAACCCTCTTCAGCGAACAGATCGAGATAGGCGTCCGCGATCGCCTGCGAGCTCCGCACGTCCTTCGGCGTGAATGGCTGATCGCCCGCCTTGTCCCTGATGTCGAGAAAACCGACGAGCTTGCCCCGTGAGTAGATCGGCGCCACCAGAAGCCTGCTGGTGCCGGCATCATAGAGAAGCTCGGAAAACCTCATATCCTCAGTCAGGTTGTTCAGGTAAAACGCTCCCCTTTTCATGATGAGGTTGTTGACCAGATCGTCGCGAGACTGGTGTTTGTCGGGGAGACCTTCCCGGAAGCCGTACTGGGTCACCGCCTTATAGGTTTCGTCACCTTCGGCGAGATACAGCGCGGCCTTTGTCGCCCGGATTTCCTCGAGGCACCGGTAGAGAAGTTCCTTGAACCGCGGTTCCAGTTTGGCCAGACTCATCCGGAGGAAGTATAGCCAGCTTTCGCGCTCCACTAGGGCGAACTGTCTCGTATCAGAGACAGATGTGGCATTGCTGCGACACTTACCGCGCGGCTGGTCAGGACATACGTCCTTTGTTTCACGATGTTTAGCCCGAACCGACGCCTGGCATCATCCTGGCTCTTGCAGCTCCCTCGATGAGTCGCCAAAGGTCCCGCCGCACAATCGCCAATGCAGTCGCCATCGAGGGTCACGGCCTCCATTCGGGGATCTATACGACCCTGGAGCTCCGTCCGGCCAACCCGGGGGACGGCATCGTTTTCCACCGGAAGGACCTCGGAAACCTCGAGATCGCCGTCCGTCAGGACTCCACCACCGCGCTGGATCACGCGACCTCGGTGGGCCTGGACGACGTCTCGGTCGGGACGATCGAACATCTTCTCTCGGCGATGCAGGCTTCCGGAGTCACAGATGCGTGCCTGGTGATCGATGGCCCCGAGGTGCCGATCATCGATGGAAGCGCTCTTCCGTTCGTCCATCTGATCGAGGCAGCGGGCCTGCGCGAGCTCGACAGAGAGGCCTCTCCGATCAGAATCGAGCGTCCGATCGTCGTGGAATCCGGTGACCGTTTCATCAGAATCGATCCGGCAGCCGAGCTTTCCGTCTCGTATACGATCGCCTTCGATCATCCCGCAATCGGAGTTCAATCCCTCGACTGGGTCGCCGACCCGGTGAGCTTTGCAACCGAGATCGCACCCGCGCGTACCTTCGGCTTCCTCGCAGAGGTCGAGAAGCTGAGGGCCGTCGGCCTTGCGCGAGGGGGCTCGGTCGACAACTGCATCGTTCTCGACGACGCAACGGTGACGAATGGCCCGCTCCGATTTCACGACGAGTTCGTTCGCCACAAGATCGTCGACCTGCTGGGAGATCTCGTTCTTCTGGAACGGCCGGTCATCGGCAGAATCACCGCCTACAAGGCGGGCCACGCGCTTCACTCCCGCTTCGTCGAGGCTCTGCTGAGGGCTTCGGAACAGGAGCAGCCGGCTCGTTCGGCGTCCCGCTACGATCGCACGGTCGTCTAAGTCGCCGAGGCTTCCCTGTTGCCTCGAAGTCCCACACTCCCGTAGCATCGAACGCAATGACCGATCGAGCGAGCCGAAGAATGAGGCACATTCCTGCGCGTGGCTGGTTCGTGGGGCGCATCGATCACCGCACCCGGGAAACGATCGACCTCCTCTACCAGTCGGCCTTCGGAACGAGCCACGAAAACCGCGCTCTGGAGCATGCGATCGAGGATGAGCTTCGAGAGATCATCAGGCTCCTCGGAGTCTTTTCGAGTCTCGCAGGATCGAAACGCCGTCCCGGCGACCGTCCGAGCCACCTCCGCGTCGAGCTCGAGGAAGCCATCAGCGATGCCGTGAAGACACTCGAGGCGATCGACTCGGAGCGCTTCGGCGTTTCCGCACCATCGGACTCATTCGAAACGTCCCCGTGGGAATCGCTTCTCGCAACATGGCTGGTCATCGACAAGCGTCTCGAATCGGTTCTGGAGAAGGTCGAGATTCTCGACGCCGAGGTTCGCTCCAGGCTTACGGAACGCCTCGGGCCGCCGTCCCCGAGCCTCGATCCGTATCTTCTGACTCAGTGGCAGCAGGCGTGATCCGAGTCGCCTGGCTATCTCCACTGCCTCCCTCCAGAACCGGGATCGCCGACTACTCGGCGATGCTGCTCCCCCCTCTCGCCGAGCGTCTCGATCTGGTCGCGGCCAGCGATCAGCCTTCGATCGATCTGACCGGCGTCCGCACCGCCCCGATTGCCGAACTGCAGCGGGAGTCTTTCGACGTCGTCGTCGCCCAGATGGGCAACAATCTCCATCATGAACCGATCTACCGCTTCCTGACCGAAAACGCCGGCCCCTCGGTCCTGGTTCTTCACGACATCGTTCTCCATCACCTCATCGCCGAGGTCACCCTCGCACGAGGCCTCGGCGATGAGTACGAACAGATTCTCGAAGCCGAGCATCGCGAGACGGGAGCCGCATTCGCTCGCGCACGTGCCGCAGGACTGCACCTCGAGATCGGAAACTTCCTTCTTCCGGCATCAGCGAGCTTCGCAAGCCTGGCCACACGCGTCATCGTTCATAACCGCTGGGCCCGTGAACGACTGTTGGAGCTCGGCGTGACGAGTCCCGTCACAGTGATCGATCATCCGCACCCTCCGCACGCGGCTGTTCGCTCCACGGACGCGCACCCCTCGATGCGTTCGCGTTTCGGGATTCCGTCCGACCGTCGGATGATCGGAGTATTCGGGTTCATCACCGAAGCGAAGCGACCGGCTGTGGTTCTGGAAGCATTCCAGCGCGCCCGGCAGTCGGATCCTTCGCTTCACCTGGCGTTTGTCGGGGAACCGGGGCCGACGGTCGATCTCGAGGCCCTTGCGGAAGGTCTCGGAGTGCCCGATGAGGTCTGGTCGGCCACCGGCTACGTCCCGGCCGAGGAGTTCGAGGCGATGCTTTCGGTCTGCGATGCGGTCGTCGCACTCCGCTATCCTTCAGCGGGCGAGAGCTCGGGCCCGCTCATTCAGCTCTTCCGGCACGGGATTCCTGTCGCGGTCAGCGACTATGCCCAATTCGCGGATCTTCCGCACCCGGTGGTCATCCACGTGCCGCTCGGCGAAGGAGAGATCGATCGCCTCGTCGCCTTCCTCGTGTCACCTCCGGACCGGAGGCTCGTCAGCGAAGCTCAGCACCGCTGGCTCGATCAGCACGGAGACCTCGGCTCAGTCGTGGATCAGTACGTGCGGGAGATCGAGGCCGCGAACAGCCGACCCTCGCACCCTCCCACGATCCCGAAAAAAACCCGACTCGAAGGCGTTCCACTTCTTCCAACGCTCTCCGCTGATGCCAGCGTCAGAGGAAATGTTCTGCACGTTACCTTGCGCAACGACGGCACCAGAACGCTTCCTGCAAAACAGTGGGGACTGCCGTGGTACGCCGTTAGCGTCGAGATCGAAACTCCCTCGGACCGTTCGTCCTTTCTCGAAGAGATGAAGGGTGACCTCGCAGCCGGCGCGTCCTTTTCGTTCGAGGTCGACGTTGGCGAGGTTTCGCAGGGAGCGATCGTGAGACTCGCCCATTACCAGGACCGGCTTCCAGGGCTCTCCCGGCCGTTCTACCAGAAGGAGATCCGGCTCTGAGCAATGTCGAGCGGACCCTTGATCTGATCCTGCGGGAGCTCTCCTGTCGTCCGTCGCTGTCGATCGATCCCGGCCAGTTGCGTCGGGCGAGCGTTCTGATCTGTCTGATCGTACGCGACGGCCAACTGAACATCCTCTTCTCGGAGCGGTCTGCTGATCTCCCGGTTCACGGCGGTCAGATCTCGTTCCCCGGTGGTGCCATCGAGCCCGGCGAGGCCGGTGTCGACGCCGCACGTCGGGAGACCGAAGAGGAAGTCGGCATCCCACGGGATCGGATCACGATACTCGGCAGACTCGACGACATCGAATCTCGAAGCGGCTTCGTGATCTCTCCATTCGTCGGAACTGCCCCCGCATCAGCCGAGTACATCCTCCAGCCCTCAGAGGTCGTCGCAACCTTCGAGATCCCGCTCGATGAGCTCATCCGTGAGGATCAGCCCAGGGTGCGTTACGTCAGCCGGCGAGGCGTAACCTATCCCGTGTTCTCGTTCGCGTGGGAGGACCGGGACGTCTGGGGACTCACCGCCCAGATCCTGAAATTCTTTCTCGATCGAGTGAGGCGGGCGGGCATCAACCAATCGAGTGATTCAGGACTCCCCTGACATCTTCGAGAGCTTCTCTCTCAGTTCGACGACCCTGGCATGATGGTACTGATCGATGCGGCGCTGCAGCTCGTCCTCGGGCACTCCTGTCAGGTCTTCGGTATGGAGCTTCTTGAGTGCCCCGGCGGCGTAGATCTTGGTCTCGATTCTCCAGCTGGGACGGTAGAGGAACTCGGTCTGAATGGTGAGTTTCGTCGATCCGGCGTCGAAAGCATCGAGCCGTCCCATCGGAGCGGAAGCCGGCGGGCTCGCATCGGCCATGCTCGGATTCTACTCCATTCGGGAGAGCTAACGCCGGAGCGCGAGTCCCCGGCATTTCGACTCTGCCCTCGACTCGATCTGGCGAACCCTTTCGCGCGAGACCCCCATGATCAGCCCCACATCCCGCAGCGTGAACGACTCCCCTCCGAGTATGCCGTATCGGAGCAGCAGACATACACGCTCGAGCAACGGCAGCGCATCGATGGCTGCCGAGAGAGTGCCGCCGTGGTTGATCGCTTCGAGCGTGGCTGCCCTTTCGCGGCCGATTTGCTCGACCTCGCCCTGGAGGTCAGCGAGAGAAATCCAGAAGACCCATGATGCGTGCGGGTCCGGATTCGAGTTGAGCAGCAGATGGCTGAGCTCGGTCCAGTTCACTCCGAGGCTGTCTCCGAGCCGATCGACGGCCTGGTCGACCGCGTTTCGCACGACGCTCGGATCGACACCGATGAACTCGCCGATTTCCTCGACGCTCAACGGGCGATTGTCCGAAACTCCATAGCGGAGGGTCAGGACCAGGCGCTCCCGGGGATGGAGCTCGGCCAAGTCGTCGAGAAGGCGCTGGCGTCGATCGTCGATCTGCATGACTTCGTCGGCCGCAGCGATGGCCGTCTGCTCGAGGACGTCTTCGAGCTGAAGCCCGCCGTCGTTGCCGAGATCCTCATTGAGAGAGAAGCTGGTCTGACTCGCTCGGAGGAGAGTCTGGATCTCGTCGACGCTGACGTCGAGGGCGGCGGCGAGCTCCTGAGGAGTCGGCATGCCCTCGTCGCCCTCGATTCCCGCCCGGATCGCGCGCTCCAGCTTGACGAGCAGAGAGTGCTGTTTCTGGGGAACGCGGAAAGCGCCCCTGTGCTCGGACAGGGCCTGCAGGATCGACTGGCGGATCCACCACACGGCATACGTGATGAACTTGACCTTTCGGCCCGGGTCGAACTTCTGAGCGGCGTGAAGAAGTCCCAGGTTGCCCTCTTCGATCAGATCGAGAAGAGGCACACCGCTGCCACGGAACTTCTTTGCATAGGAGACTACGAAACGGAGGTTGGACCTGACGAGACGATCGACTGCTTCCGCGTCACCCTCGCGGGCCCGGGTCGCGAGCTCGATCTCTTCTTCCGGGGTCAGGCGAGGATAGCGGGCGATCTCCTGCAGGTACGCCCGTAAGAGGTCGACTTCATCATCCCGTCTTCTTTTCATCGTCCGCACCCGGAGTATGTGAGGTCAGCCGCTGCAAATGCCTGGCCTCCACCCTGACGAGCGCGGTCGCGCGATCGATCCGAATCCTTCGATCGATCACCTGTCCGCGTATCAAATCGAGCATCCGATCGGTATTGATCGAAGCTTCGTCCTGAAGCTTGCGGCACAATCCGAGTATAACCTCGACGCCCGCGAGGTTGACACCGAGATCACGCGTCAGTCGAAGAATCATTTCGAGGCGGCGAATCTCTTCCGGCCCGTAGATCCTGGTGTTTCCGTCCGTGCGGGATGGCTTCAGCAGACCCTCCCGCTCGTACATGCGAAGCGTCTGCGGATGAATGTTGTAGCGCTCCGCCACGACCGAAATCATCACGAAACCGTCTCGTTTGGCTTTCCTCGGCATGATCTGAAGTCGGGGCGGAGCGCACAGAGGCGCCCCGCCCTGTCCTTTACTTCTCCTCGTCGACGACTTCGGCCTCGATCACGTCGTCCTCGGACTGCTCCGCCTGTTCGGTCGGACCGGAATCGGGGGCCTGACCCTGATCGGCGGCTTCCGACTTGTACATCTTCTCCGCGAGCTTGTGCGACTGCTGCTGCAGAGACTCCTGCGCCTTCTTCATTCGACCGGTGTCGCCGTCCTCCATCGCCTTCCGTGCTTCCGAAAGGGCGGTCTCCAGTGAGCTGATTTCTTCCGCATCGAGCTTCTCTCGATTCTCCGAGAGGAGTTTGTCGAGATCGTAGACCATGCTGTCGAGATTGTTCTTGACCTCGACGGATTCGCGGCGCTCGCGATCCTCGGACTCGTGCCGTTCCGCGTCACGGACCATCTGATCGATCTCGTCCTTGTTGAGGCCGGACGAGCTCGTGATGGTGATCTTCTGCTCTTTGCTCGTGCCCCGATCCTTCGCGGAAACATTCAGGATCCCGTTCGCATCGATATCGAAAGTAACGTCGATCTGCGGGACGTTCCGAGGCGCCGGCGGAATCCCGACCAGACTGAAGTTGCCAATCAGCTTGTTGTCGTTCGCCATCTCGCGCTCGCCCTGGAGAACCTTCACCTCGACCGAGGTCTGGTTGTCCGCCGCGGTCGTGAAGGTCTGGGTCCGCTTGGTCGGAATCGTGGTGTTCCTCTCGATCAGCGTCGTCATGAGGCCACCGAGCGTCTCGATCCCGAGAGAAAGAGGCGTCACGTCGAGCAGAACCACGTCCTTGACGTCACCCGAGAGCACGCCACCCTGAATCGCGGCGCCGATCGCAACGACCTCGTCCGGATTCACTCCGCGGTGCGGTTCCCGTCCGAAGAACTCCTTCACGAGACGCTGCACCATCGGAATTCGTGTGGAGCCACCGACGAGAACGACTTCGTCGATCGCGCTCGGTTCGACACGGGCATCCTTCATCGCCTGCTTCACCGGCCCCATCGTCTTCTCGAGGATGTCGCCGACGAGCTGCTCGAACTTCGCCCGCGTGAGCGTCAGGTTGAGATGCTTTGGCCCGGTCTGGTCGGCGGTGACGAACGGGAGATTGACGTCCGTCGACGTCGTCGACGAGAGCTCGATCTTGGCCTTCTCCGCGGCTTCCTTGAGACGCTGAAGCGCCATCTTGTCCTTCGAGAGGTCGATCCCCTGATCCTTCTTGAACTCCTCGATGATCCAGTCGATCACGCGCTGATCGATGTTGTCTCCACCGAGGTGCGTATCACCGTTGGTCGACTTGACCTCGACGACTCCTTCTCCGCTGACCTCCAGAATCGAGATGTCGAACGTACCACCACCGAAGTCGTAGACCGCGATCGTCTTGTCGTCCTTCTTGTCGAGTCCGTACGCGAGGGCCGCAGCCGTCGGCTCGTTGACGAGCCTCTCCACCTTCAGACCCGCAATCTCACCGGCATCCTTGGTCGCCTGCCGCTGCGCGTCGTTGAAGTAGGCCGGGACCGTGATGACCGCCCGCTCCACCTTCTCGCCCAGATAATCTTCCGCCGCCTGCTTCAGCTTCTGAAGAATCATCGCGGAGATTTCCGGGGGCGAAAAGAGCTTCCCGTCGATCTTGACCCGCGCGTCTCCGTTCGGCGCCTTCTCGACCTCGTAGGGCACCATCGAGATCTCTTCACCGACCTCGTCGAACGAGCGCCCCATGAAACGCTTGATCGAATACACCGTGTTCTCGGGATTGGTGATCGCCTGGCGCTTCGCTACCTGGCCGACCAGCCTCTCCCCCGATTTAGTGAATCCGACGACCGACGGGGTCGTTCGATTCCCCTCGGCGTTGACAATCACCTGCGGCTCATCACCCTCCATGACCGCGACGACCGAATTCGTGGTCCCGAGATCGATTCCTATGATTTTTCCTGGCATCTAATCCTCCGATTCAAAAGAACTTGTGAATGAAATACAAAACTTTAGTGTGCCGTTATCAGGTTTGTAAACATGAGCCGACTGGTATTACATTCCGAACGAGCATAAAACGCGCCAGGGATTACGATCGACCGAAGATTCGGTTGACATTTGCGCGCACCCGGAGCAACCATTGGCGCCCCGGCGCGAGGGGCGCGGAGGAAACCAAAAATGCAGTTTCAGCGAAACCCCGATCTCGAACTGAACCGTCTGAGCGCCGATGCGCTCAACCCGGAACGAGCCTCCGTGGACATGATGAAAGCCAGGGAGCGAACCTTCATCCAGGGAGTCTACGGATGGATGTTCGGAGGCCTTCTGATCACTGCCCTCGGGGCCGCCTGGGTGATGATGTCGCCCGCGATGCAGGGTTACGTCCGGAGCTATCTGTTCATCCTGATCATCGCCGAGCTCGGCCTCGTGGTCGCGCTCAGCTTCGGGATCAACCGGTTCAGCCCGCTCGCCGCGACGACGATGTTCATGACCTATTCGTTTCTGAACGGTCTCACGATCTCGGGAATCATCATGGTCTACACACCCGCGTCGGTTCTCGGCGCTTTCATCGTCGCGGCCGGGATGTTCGCCGCCATGAGCGTCTACGGGCTCGTCACCCGGCGAGATCTCACATCGTGGGGCTCGTTCTTTTTCATGGGACTGATCGGTCTGCTCCTCGTGATGGTCGTCAATGGATTCTTTCTTCGATCCTCGGGGCTTTCCTTCACGATCAGCATTGTCGGCGTCTTCATTTTCGTCGGTCTGACGGCGTACGACACCCAGAAGCTGAAAGCGTACGCGCAGGTCGGGGGCGGTCGTGAGACGAACTATGCGATCTTCGGAGCGCTGGCACTCTACCTCGACTTCATCAACCTCTTCCTGATGCTGCTTCGACTCTTCGGGCGGCGTGACTGAGGGCAGCGATTACTCGCTTTCGTCGTAGATCAGAATGATCTCGCGGATCGCCGGGTTGATCGCCTGGATCACTGCGTTCCGGGAGGAGAAGACATCCTCCCCTTCGAGCGCGCGCGTCCGAGGATCGTCATCGGCACCGAACCGCACGATCAGGCGGCAACCCTCGCCGATCGATTCTCCCAGCGGCCCATCTCCCCAGTCCGCCACCGTCCCGGCGTAGTCCCACGCATAGCCGTGCATCGTGAACGGTCCCATGTTGATCCTCTCGACCGATCTCAGATCCTCCCCCACCTTCAATCCGGTCTGCGTCGACCACGCGGTCGAAGGCTCGGAGATCCGGATCGATTCGATCTCCCGCCTCCGCACGGGATCGACCCAGGTGATCTCGAGCCTCCGGCGAGGGTCGTCGCCGAACAGGACGGTGCCGTCAACGCTTTCGCCTTCACCGATGTAGATCTCTTCCCTCGTGACGTTCCCGGTCCCGAAATGGGCGGCGAGAGTCTCCTCCGAGGAGTAGCGCGCGAACGGGCCGGAACACTGGAGAATGTCGAACGCGTTCGGCATCGAGGTCGAACATGCGGCCAGAAACGCGACGAAGACGAGCGCTGAAACGAGTAATCGCAGTCGGGTCGGGAAGAGTTTTCCCGGAAGCTTTGAGCAGGACATCCGAGCATTATCTCGCACAAAGAATCGAGATCGGGAGTGCAGTGGGACTGCAGGGAATTGAGATTGGAAGTGCCCGGTTCAGAGACTCGTCAAACGGCGCGGGATCGTAGTTCAGTTGGTTAGAACGCCGGCCTGTCACGTCGGAGGTCGCGGGTTCGAGTCCCGTCGGTCCCGCCATTTGACTCCTCCCTCCGACCGCGTCCGGTAGAATCCGGACGTGAACCCCTGGAGAGCGCGGTTGGATCGATGGTTCGGAGGACTCGCCCGTCGCTCGCCACTCAGCCCGAATCAGATCACTCTGATCGCGCTCACACTGAATCTCGCCGCAGCCGCCCTGCTGGCCTTCGCCGGCCAGAATCCCGTCCTTTTTCTGGTCGCACCTCTGATCATTGCTGCCGGAGGGCTGCTCGACGCGATCGACGGACTCGTCGCGAGGCATCGCGACATGAAGACCCGCCTGGGCGACTTCGTCGATCACTTCTCCGACCGCGTCAGCGATCTCGCTCTTTTTGCGGGGTGGAGTATCGGCAGCGGCGTCCAGGGCTGGATTGCGCTCGTCACGCTCTCGCTCATCGCTCTGACCGGTTACACGGGTACCCAGATCGAGGCGTCGTTCGGCAGCCGATCGTACGCTGGACCGGGACGGGGGGAGTACGTCCTGATCGTCTTCGCCCTCCCTCTCATCACATGGACGATCCTCGCGAGCGGAGCTTCGGGGTCGATGCTCGCCAGCCTCAGGATCGTCGACTGGCTCGCTCTGGCGCTCGCTGCCGGGAGCTTCTACTCGGTGACCGGCCGGCTGCGGGAAGCGATCAACGAGTCGCGCTCGGGGAAGGAGTCCCGGTGAGCCTGCCTCGCTACGTCCGCGATCCGCTCAGCGGCGTACCCTCGATCCATGCTCCGGACCGGCTGGAGAGACCGAACGCGATCCTCGCATCGGACCAACGATCCTCCTGTCCTTTCTGCCCTGGCAACGAGGACCAGACACCCCCGGAGATCGACCGGAAGAAAGACGGCTCGGACGGCTGGCTCGTGAGAATCGTTCCGAACCGTTATCCGGCAGTTCTGCCGGATGCTCCCGCAACGGGTGCGCACGAAGTGATCATCGAGCATCCCGATCACGAAATCGTTTTCGAGGATCTCGGCGACGATCACGGGGCTCTCTGTGTGGGAACCTGGATCGACCGCGTCGAGAGCCACGCCGACAGCCCCTGCGTCACGCTTTTCCGCAATTCGGGTCCGGGATCGGGCGCATCGATCGCGCACGCCCATACCCAGCTGATTGCGCTCGCCCGTGTTCCGGAACGAATCTCGAGAATCCGCGAAGGCTTCGAGAGAGATTGTCCCGTCTGCAGGGCATCAGCTGCGGAACGAATCGTCGAGACCCCGGCTTTTTTCGTCTCAGCGCTTCCGGACTCCGAGTGGCCCTTCCGGCTGATCGTCGCTCCGAACGATCACACCCCTTCGGTCCGAGGTACGGACGCCGGCGGGCTCTATCGCGCGATCCGGGAGGCCGTCAGACGGATACGAGAGGCGTTCGGGCATATCGGATGGAACCTCTTTCTCCACGAGGGCGGCGGTCCCCGATTTCACTGGTTCATCGAGCTGACTCCCCGGCTGGTCGTCGTCGGCGGGTTCGAGCTCGGAACCGGAACGATGATCAACCCGGCCTCCGCGTCCGCGGTGGCCAGAATGTTGCGAGGCGGCTGACCGTGCTTCCGATCCGCGACATCAATCCTCGCCACAAGTTCCCTTGGGTCAACATGTCGATCATCGCGATCAACATCCTCGCGTTCGGCTGGGAGCTGCTCCAGGGACCCGCGCTCGACCAGGCCCTGCGCGATCTCGCGTTCATCCCGGCGAGGTTCTGGATGCCCGGTCAGTTTTTCGAGGATGGCACCCGGATTCTCGTGTCGATGTTTCTTCACGCCGGATTTCTCCACATCGGATCCAATATGCTCTATCTCTGGATTTTCGGCGACAACGTCGAGGATCGGATGGGGCACGTCCGGTATGCGATCTTCTATCTCGCCTGCGGCTTTCTGGCGACTCTGGCGCACGCATTCAGCGCTGCCGGCTCGTCAATTCCGACCCTCGGGGCTTCGGGAGCGATCGCAGGAGTGCTCGGCGCGTATCTGGTCCTCTTCCCCCGTGTCCGGGTCATCACATTCATCCCGCTCGGTTACATGATGCTGATGAGGGAGCTGCCAGCGCTGATCGTTCTGGGGCTCTGGTTCGTCCTGCAACTCTTCACAGGCGTGGCCTCGATCGGCATCGAGGCAGGAGTCGAGCAGGGGGGCGTCGCGTGGTTCGCTCACATCGGGGGCTTCGTGGCAGGAATGATTCTGGTGTTCCTGCTCGGCGTGCGAAGGACGAAAGCGGGTCCCCTTCAGGGTTGATATATTCGCCGGTGCGCGCATCGGCAAGTACAGTCGCACATGGCGAACGTCGACCTCACCGACCAGGCACTCTCCCGAGTTCGCGACGCGGCGGACATCGTCGACGTCGTCTCCCAGACGACCTCACTGAAGGTCCGTGGCCGGACGCATCTGGGTCTCTGTCCCTTTCACCGCGAAAAAACGCCCTCGCTCAACGTCGACCGCGACAAGGGGCTGTTCTACTGCTTCGGCTGCGGAGAAGGGGGCGACGTCTTCAAGTTCCTGATGCTCATCGAACGGATGAGCTTCCCCGAGGCGGTGGAGCATCTCGCCGGCCGCTACGGGATCGAGCTTCCGAAGCGGGCTGGCCGAAAGACCGAGAAGGCTCGTGAAGATCTCCTGAGCCTCGTCGAGGACGCTTCCGAGGCATTTCACCAGGCGCTGATGCAATCGGACAATCCGGCAAAACGCTACCTGATCGAGCGCCGTGTCGACGAGAGAATCTGGACGCAGTACGGATTCGGCTACGCCCCCGACATGTGGGACTACCTTCTTACACGGCTCGGGCGGAAGTACTCCTCGAAGCAACTCGAGGAGGCCGGGCTCGCAGTTCCGCGCAAAAGCGGGAGCGGCCACTACGACCGGTTCCGCAATCGCCTCCTCATCCCGATTCACAACGAGAGCGGGACGCTGGTCGGTTTCGGTGGACGCTCGCTCGACGGCTCCGAACCGAAATACTTAAACTCACCCGAATCTCCGCTGTTCGACAAATCCCGACTGCTCTACAACATGCACCGCTCGAGGGACAGCATGAGGAAAGTCGATCGAGCAGTGCTCGTCGAGGGTTACTTCGACTGCATCGCCCTCGACGACGCCGGAGTCTCGGGTGTCGTCGCATCGATGGGAACGGCCCTGACGCCCTCCCAGGCACAAATCATCCGCCGTCGTGCCTCGCGGGTCGTTGTTTTTTACGATGGAGACCCCGCCGGAAGGCGAGCAACACTTCGTGCCGCGCCGATCCTCCTCGGCGCCGGGCTCGACGTGGCGGTCGCGGATCCCGGGAGCGGGGACGATCCCGATACCTACCTCCAGCGGGAGGGACTCGACGCACTGATGAAGATGATCGGCGGTTCCCGGGACGTCTTCGAGTTCGCGCTGGACGAAGTCGTTCCCGGAGGGGAACGGCTCGACAGCGCGGCAAAGAGGGAAGCTCTCGAGGCAATCGCCCCCCTGCTGGCTGCCTCATCGGACCCGGTCACCCGCAACGACGCGGTACGGAGGGTGGCCGAGCGTCTTCAGCTCGAGTTCGACACGGTCTGGTCTTCGGCGAAGTCGACCCGGAAGGGCCGCGACTCGGAGCCGCTCCGAGCCGCCCCCGTCGCCTCGGGAGAGATCTGGCTGCTTCGCCGGCTTCTCGGAGGCTCGGAGCCCGATCTCCTGGACGATCTCGACCCCGATCTTTTCGACGATCCTCAGTGCCGGAGGATCGCCCGGGCCGCCCGCGAGCTTCATGATCAGGGCGAAAGGGTTGATTTTCCGTCGATCGCGACCCATCTTAAAGGGGAAGCCGAGTTGAACCGGCTGTCGGAGCTGGCGTTCGCCGACGAGGAGAAGGCGGACCCGGCCGCGGTGGGAGCGACACTCGATCGGATGAAAAAGCGACAGCTGGATCGGAAGGCCGCGGAGATACAAACCGCCATCGTCGAAGCGGAGAGGGAGGGCGCGCACGAACGACTCGATGAGCTGATCCGGGCAAAGATGAAGCTCATCAAAATGAAATAAAACCGAATCGGCAGGTCATTACGAAAGTGTTAACTCCGAGACCGCGGTGCACGTCCGTCACGAACGGCCGTGGACCGGGACCTCGAGGCGGGTTCCAAAAGCAGACCGTGAGTGAAGTCGACGTAGTCCACGAGCGCATGATACAGCGCCAAAATGACAGAGATCGACTGCCGACATCGATCGAGCGGGCTGACACCACACCAGGAGGCTTGGACTTGAGCGTTGAGGAGAAGTACGTCGAAGTCCGTCATCTGATCGCGATCGGCAAGGAAAAGGGCTACCTGCTTTACGACGAGATCTACGAAAGCCTTCCGGAGGACGTCACCAATCTCCCGGAAGAGCTCGACGAGATCTACATTCGTTTCAATGACCTCGGCATCGATATCGTCGATGATGCCGAAAAGCTGAGCTCCCCGAAAGACGAGTCGGTCGAAGGGCCGGACGAGAAGGATCAGCGCGAGCAGATCCAGGCGGAAATCGCCGCCGCGGCCGCCGGACTCGTCGACAAGACCAACGATCCCGTGAGGATGTATCTGCGGGAGATGGGAACGGTCAAGCTCCTCGATCGCGATGGCGAAGTTCGCATCGCGCGTCGAATCGAGCAGGGAGAGATTCAGGTCTTTCAGGCGCTTTCGCGACATCGCGCCATCGTCGAACAGGTGCTGAAGATCTCCGAGGCCGCCAGACGGAACGATCAGTCTTTTCAAACACTGATCGAATCGTCGATGAGCCAGGATGACGGCGACACCGACACACCGAAGCTGCAGAACACTCCGAAAATCTCCGACAGTCTGAAAGTTTTCGATCAGATCGCAAGACTGCAGAAAAAGATCGACACCGCCAGCGAAAAGCTCGCCGAGTGCAAGCGAGCCCGCTCGCGGCAGACTCTCGAAAAGAACATCGAAAAGTGGAGCTGTGAGATGGCGGATCTGGCAAGATCCACCGAGTTCACTCCGCAGCACCGGGCCCGCATGATCAACGTTCTTGGTGACATCAACCGCGAGATGGGACGCTGTGCATCATCCGTCCGAAAGGACGAGACCCAGCTCCGCAAAGAGAAAGATCGCACCCGGAAGGATTTCTACCGGAGGCGAATCGCCAAGTACAAATCGAAACTGTCGCATCTCGAGCAGACTTACGGAATCGAGCATGACGACATTCGCGAAACGATCCGCGACGTCCGCGAGGGTGAAGGGACGGCAGAGCTCGCAAAGCAGGAGCTGATCGTCGCAAACCTTCGTCTCGTCGTTTCGATCGCGAAGAAGTACACCAATCGCGGGCTTCAGTTTCTCGACCTCATTCAGGAAGGCAACATCGGCCTGATGAAGGCTGTCGAGAAATTCGAGTACCGGCGCGGCTACAAGTTCTCGACCTATGCGACCTGGTGGATTCGCCAGGCCATCACCCGCGCAATCGCCGATCAGGCGCGAACCATCAGGATTCCGGTTCACATGATCGAGACGATCAACAAGCTCACCCGCACCTCGCGGGCGCTCGTGCAGGAGCTCGGACGGGAGCCGAACGCCGAAGAGATCGCCAACCGGATGGAAATGCCGGTCACGAAGGTCCGCAAGATCATGAAGATCGCACAGGAACCGATCTCGCTCGAGACACCGATCGGCGAAGAGGAGGACTCGCATCTCGGAGACTTCATCGAGGACCGGGCGGCAGTTTCACCGATCGATCACGTCATCGTGGCGAATCTCAAGGATCAGACGGCTTCGGTTCTCCGCTCTCTGACCCCTCGGGAGGAGGAAGTGCTCAAGATGAGGTTCGGCGTCGGCGACGGCTCCGAGCACACGCTCGAAGAGGTGGGCCGCTCGTTCAACGTCACGAGGGAACGCATCCGGCAGATCGAGTCGAAAGCGCTCCGGAAGCTCCGGCATCCGTCGCGATCGAAGAGGCTCCGGCCGTTTCTCGACTCGAATCTCTAGGATCAAAACGACACGGAAAGGCGTTGCATTAAACGAAACGAAATTTTATACTGCTCGGCGGGACAACAGGCGGAACGAAATGCGCCACTCCCCGGTTTAGCAGAACGACACTTCGGTGTCCGATGTTCTTTGCCAGAACGAAAAGCTCCCGCCCCTCCCCGCCACTCCGGGGTGAGTTGGGGCGGTCGATCCGGTCCATGGTGCGGCGGTGTGGGCCATCGCGCTCTCGAAGGCGATGGTGCTTGTCATGGGTCCGCCGGAAATTCAAGGGGAGGAGGTACTTGCAGGTACATGGTTTCTAATAAACGTCATATGGGGGATGGTAGCTAGCCACCCCCACCCCGAAGTAAAAAGGGCGCCGAAAGGCGCCCTTTTGATTTCTACCCCGGTGGCGAAACTGGTAGACGCACGAGACTTAAAATCTCGAGCCGGTTACTTCCGGCGTGCCGGTTCGAATCCGGCCCGGGGTACCAGGAAGCAGGAGCCAGGAATCAGGAGCCAGGATCCAGGATCCAGAAGCCAGTATCCGTTGCGCTGACCTTGTCCCTGAGTGATGGTGGCTGGCGGTCCCTGAGTCACCGCATGTCGCCGAGGATCGGAGCGGAGACTGGCGGATGAGACGTTCGGAAGGCGTCGTGTGGCTTCACGATCTCCCCGGGATCCTTCGTCGCTGACGCTCCTCACAGAATGATGGCACGCCGACGCCATGGCTACTGCTGCGAAGTTCTTGAATGCTGAGATCCTGATCCCTGGATCCTGGATCCTGACTCCTGGATCCTGATTCCTGGATCCTGACTCCTGGATCCTGATTCCTGGATCCTGACTCCTGTATCCTGACTCCTGGATCCTGGATCCTGGATCCTGCTTCTACAGCTGATCGGTCAAAATCGATTTCGCGATCGTCTGCAGCTGCATGTTCGACGTCCCCTCGTAGATCTGTCCGATCTTCGAGTCCCGCCAGTACTTTTCGACCGGATACTCACGAGTGTAGCCATTCCCCCCGAAAATCTGAACGGCCATGGAAGTGACACGCTCGCACATCTCCGAAGAATAGAGTTTGGCCATCGCCGCTTCGCGAAGGAACGGCTTACCAGCGTCCTTCAGTCGCGCCGAGTTGTAAACCATCAGCCGGGCCGCTTCGAGCTCGGTGGCACACTGGGCGATCTGAAACTGCAGACCCTGGAACTCGGCGATCGGACGGCCGAACTGCTTCCGCTCCTTCGAGTAGGCAATCGCGTGCTCGAGCGCCCCGCGCGCGATTCCCACCATTTGCGCACCGATCCCGATTCGCCCCTCGTTCAGCGTCTCGATTGCCAGCTTGTAACCCTTCCCGACCTCTCCGAGTACGTTTTCCTTCGGCACCTCGCAATCGTCGAGCATCAGCTCGCACGTGGACGAAGCGCGGATTCCCGTCTTGTCCTCCTTCTTCCCGACGGAAAAGCCCTCGAATCCCCTCTCCACGAGGAAGGCTGTGATTCCCTTGTAGCCGGCATCCGGGTTCACGTTGGCAAAAATCACGAACAGCCCCGCTTCGGCGGCATTGGTGATCCACAGCTTGCGTCCATTCAGCACCCAGCGGTTGCCCTTCTCCTCAGCGCGAGTCGCCAGGGCGAAGGCATCCGAGCCGGACCCGGCTTCGGAAAGCGCATAGGCGCCCACCATCGACTCGGCGAGCTTCGGAAGGTACCGCCTCTTCTGTTCGTCATTCCCCCAGCGGAGAAAGATGTTGTTCACCAGCGTATTCTGTACATCGACCAGCACCCCGCACGACGCATCGACGTGAGAGAGCTCTTCGACCACCAGAACGGCATTGAAAAATGTCGATCCCGTTCCGCCGAACTCCTCCGGAATCTCGATACCCATCAGGCCAAGCTCGAAAAAACTCCTGATCAGGTCGGGATTCATCTCCCCTTTCTGGTCCATTTCGTGGACCAGAGGACGAATCTGTTCGACGGCAAAATCCCGCACGCTTTCCTGAAGCATCTGCTCATCCTCGGAAAGGGAGGTGAGAGGCGCTGCAGCCGCGAGGGTATCCTCTGAGATCATTCGGTGCCTCCAGTTTACGCGCCCCGAGCGGGCACGTCGGTTCGAAATTCTATCAGGATGAATGGACGCTCAGCGGGAGCCCGCGGGCACGAGCGTACTCACGATCCGTGATGCGATCTCGATGAACGCCTGCGAGGCGATGCTCTCGGGATCGAGCGCGACGATCGGCTCGCCCGAATCTCCGCCAATGACGACCCGCGGGTCGATCGGTATCTCGCCGAGGAATGGCACATCGAGAAGGGCAGCCGTACGCCGGCCGCCGCCATGGCCGAAGATCTCTTCCCGTTCACCACAGTGCCGGCAGATGAAGTAGCTCATGTTCTCGACGAGCCCGAAGATCGGCACATCGATCTTCCGAAACATCGCGAGCCCCTTCCGGGCGTCGATCAGCGAGATGTCCTGCGGCGTCGTGACGATGATTGCTCCCGACAGAGGCACCTGCTGCGCGATCGTCAGCTGGGCATCGCCGGTTCCCGGCGGCATATCGAAGATCATGTAATCGACCTCGCCCCATTCCACGTCACCGAGGAACTGATCGAGAGCTTTTTTCACCATCGGGCCACGCCAGATGACCGGAGTGTCGGGATCGGCAATCAGCCCGAGCGACATCGTCTTCACCCCGTGACGCTCCATCGGGATGATCCGGTTGGACTTCTGATCGATCATCGGCTTGCCATGAAGGCCGAGCATCATCTGCTGGGACGGCCCGTAGATGTCGGAATCGAGGATGGCGACCGAGTTTCCCTGACGCGCGAGTGCCAGCGCGAGGTTCGTGGCCACGGTCGACTTCCCAACTCCGCCCTTTCCCGAGGCGACGGCGATCGTGTTTTTCACCCCCGCCATTGCATGAATTCGCTGAACGGTGGGAGGGAGGCTGCCGCCCGTTGGTATCCGGGCATCGCGCGTCACCACGTCCTTCCGGATGTCGACCGACTCGATCCCGTCGATGGCGAGGACCTTCGCTTCCGCGTTCCGGACGATTTCCTCCACCGCCTCCGGTTTTTCCGTCTTCATCCTGATGGTGAACGAGGCACGGCTCCCCTCCACCTTCAGATCGTGGATGAATCCGAACGAGACGATGTCCCGCGACAGACCGGGAAAAGCGACGCCTTTAAGCGCCTCGAGTACGTCGTTTTCTGTTGGCATTCTTCGTTTCCTTGAACTTCTCGAAGGTCTCCTTGAGCAGAGGGAGCGCTTCGCTCGCGTTGTCGACCACGACCGCGACCTTCATCTCGGGCGGACTGACCAGGTTGCGCGAGACCATCATCTGATCCATCCACTCGAGCAGTCCGTGCCACATCGGCCCGACCAGAATGAGCGGATGCGACTGGATGTGCTTCACCTGCAGCAACTGCCACACCATGAAGAGCTCCAGAGCCGTTCCGATCCCCCCGGGTACGACGACGAACGCCGACGAAAGCCTCACGAAATGATGGAGTCGCGAGAAAAACGTCCGATGCCGGTACACCCGGCTCACGAACGCGTTGTGCCCCTCCTCGGTGGGCAGATGGATCGGAAGACCGAAACTCCTCGAGCGTCCTGCCTTGCTTCCCTCCATCGAGCCCGAATTCGCGGCCTCCATCAGCCCCGGACCTCCCCCGGTGACGATGTCGATCCCCATCTCCGAAAGACCACGGCTGAGCTCGTAGACGTCCTGATAGATCGGATCACCCTTCTGGATGCGCGAGCTGCCGAAGATCGAAACGCGAAAGAACTCGACGTGCTCGGGCTGGATCTGCTCGAGGTCGTTGATCGTTTCCCACAGGTGGTAAATCGCGCGATCGAGAATCTGCTCCGGTTCCCGGATCGATCCCTTTTTCCTCTGCGCCTTCTTCAGGCTTTCCATTTCGGCAAATGTATCACGGGGTGCTGGAGGATGTTGCGCGGTCCGCAGGAGCCGGATCTCGCACCGCTGATGAAGAACGCCTACGGACGGACGTCCGAAACTGAGGCACATCGCTCTGCGCGGCTCGCTCGCTGCTAGACTTTCGCGGCCGACATGCCGGAGCTGCCCGACATCGCCGCGTATCTGGTCGCGCTCGAGCCGAGAATCGTGCGACGGACACTGCAGAAGCTGAGGATCGGAAGTCCTTTCCTGCTTCGGACATTCGAACCGAGCCCATCCGAACTGGAGGGGCGGCGTGTGAACGGAATCTCCTCGATCGGCAAGCGGATCGTCTTCGAGATCGAGGATGAGCTCTTTGCGGTCATCCATCTGATGATCGCCGGGCGTTTTCGCTGGAAGGACGAGACCGGTGCTGCTGTCCCGAAGAAGCTCGGTCTCGCTGCATTCGATTTCGACGACGGAACGCTTTTGCTGACCGAAGCTGGCTCGAAGCGACGCGCTTCGCTCAGTCTTTTTCGAGGTCGCGAGGCGCTCGCCGAAATCGATCCGGGCGGCGCCGACGTCTTCGGCATCGATCGCGATGCGTTCGCGAGGATCCTTCGCCGCGGGAACCATACCCTCAAGCGGGCGCTCACCGAACCCCGCAACTTCTCGGGCATCGGCAACGCCTACTCGGACGAGATCCTCCATGCGGCAAGGCTCTCGCCACTTCAGCTCACCTCCAGGCTCGGAGACGATGAGATCGACCGCCTCTTCGAAGCGACCCGGGTCACGCTGGCGGACTGGCGGAACCGTCTCACGTCGGAAGCTCGCAAGGGTTTTCCGGAGAAGGTCACGGCGTTCCGTCCCGAGATGGCGGTCCACGGAAAGTACGGCCAGCCCTGCCCCGCCTGCGGCAGTCCCGTGCAGCGGATCGTCTACGCGGACAACGAGACGAACTACTGCGCCACGTGCCAGACAGAAGGGAAAGTTCTGGCGGACCGGGCGATGTCGCGGCTCCTGAAAAAGGACTGGCCGAGATCGATCGATGAGCTTTGACTCGTCGGGATGACCGCAGCCGCTTCGTCGAAACGAGTCACAAGTTCATACCCCAGGCTGATAGGATCGCCCCCCATGAGCGAAAACATCGGAAGCTCCGGCAATCCACTCCGCGTGGCGATCATCGGAACCGGGCCCTCGGGGATGTTCGCCGCGGGCGCCCTTCTGAAGTCGGGGCTCGAAGTCAGAGTCGACCTTTTCGACAAGCTCCCTACACCCTACGGGCTCGTCCGATACGGCGTTGCCCCCGATCATCAGAAGATCAAGAAGGTCGCTGCGGCATTCGAGCGCACCGGCGCCGACGAGCGCGTCCGGTTCTTCGGAAACGTAAAGCTCGGCCGGGACGTGACGCGAGAGGAGCTCCTCGATCACTACCACCAGATCGTCTACGCGGTGGGGGCTCAGGCTGATGCCTCGCTCGGGATTCCGGGTGAAGACCTCGAAGGAAGCATTTCGTCGACCGAGCTCGTGAACTGGTACAACGGACACCCGGAGCTCGAGGGGTTCGATGTCCCTCTCGAGCACAGAAGCGTCGCGATCATCGGTATCGGGAATGTCGCGATCGACGTGGCGAGGATTCTGGCGAAGCGGCCCGAGGATCTCGCAACGACAGACATCTCGGATGCCGCTCTGGCTGAGCTGTCGAAGAATCACATCCGTGAGATTTTCGTCCTGGCCCGCCGCGGACCCGTCGAGGCCAAATGCACGCCGAAGGAGCTATCGGAGCTGAGCGAGGTCGAAGGGGCGCAGGCGTGGATCAACCCGGACGAGCTCGAGCTCGGCCCGGAAAGCGAGAAGGCTCTCGAGGAAGACCGCAGCGCACAACAGAACATCGAGATATTCCGCCGCCTCGCGGGGGAAGCGTTGATCGAGGGCAAACGCCACATCCATTTCAAGTTCCTCGTCTCCCCCGTCGAGATCCTCGGTGAGAATGGGCGGGTCACAGGGCTCAAAGTCGAACGCAACCGCCTCGTCATGCGCCCCGACGGCCGCCTCTCGGCGGAGGGGACCGGCGAAATGGAAACTCTGGCGGTCTCGATGGTCGTGCGGGCGGTGGGTTACCGTTCCCGTCCTCTCCCGGATGTCCCGTTCGACGAGAACCGGGCGATCATCCCAAATCAGAAGGGGACGGTCGGCAATCGGGAGTACGCCGTCGGATGGATCAAACGGGGCCCGACGGGACTCATCGGTACAAACAAGGGCGATGCGAACGAAACCGTCGAGTCGATGCTCGCGGAGATCCCCGCGCTCGGGAACCTCGAAGTCTCGGCGGATATCGCAGAGTTGCTCAACCAGCGCGAAGTCCGCTTCGTGACCTGGGAGGAATGGCGGCGGCTCGACGAGCTCGAGACCGAGCGGGGAAGCACGTCAGGACGGCCCCGCGTGAAGTTCGCGACGATCTCGGAGATGCTCGAAGGCTGCGACAACTGCTGAGAGGGGGGTTGGAGGTTGGAGCGTCCACAGCCGTACTGAATGAACCTCCAACCTCAAAGTTCCAAACCCGTACCTTCTAGTCGCGTTCGATGATCTGCTCGGGCAATTTCACCACCAGGCCACGGGGAACACCCGCTCCGGCATCGAATCCATTGATCGCGGCGATCTCGTTCGCATCGCCCAGATCCCCGGTCGCCCGGCGGGCGAGGTTCGACCATGTGTCGCCCGAGCCTGCCTGTCCGACTTTGAGGCGAGGAGGCGTCGCCGCCCGTGCGGTCCGCTGATCGAATGAGAGTGCGGCCAGCGTGCTCCCCATCGGAGCCTGACTCGCGGCGCTCGCCGGGGAGATCTCGATGAATACCACGGCATTACCTGCATTCTCGAAGTGCGTCGTTTCGACGGCCAGCGTTCCTTGCCGAGTCTGGCCCGCCCAGAGGTCGACGACGAAGCGCTGTCCGGTCTTCGCGCGCGCCTCGTACGACCGCTGGTACTTCAGACCCATCTGCTGAAAGTGTTGCCTCAGTGCGTTCTGGACATTCCGCGTGGGAATCCTCTCGAGCGGAATCTCATCGACCTGAATCGAGCCCTGCCCGTTCTTGTTGACCAGCTGGAAGACGCCCCCGAAACCAGCCTGCGCCTCCCATGATGCGGGATAGGAGAGAACCATACCGTGGGTCTTTTCATAAACGGTGTTGTTTTTGACCGTCACGCGCTCGGTGCTTCGCCCGGTGATCATCCCTTCGAGATTCGAGATGAACGGTCCGCGATCCATCGATCGTTGCGAGATCGAGCTTCCGGTCGCATCGATCTCCGCGATCTGCCGCTGAACGTCGCCGACGCGTTTCGCGGGATCCGGATGTGACTGGAAGTACTGGTCGATCGACGATGCTTCCTGATCTCGGAGCCGGTCGAGTGTCCTCAGCATCTGTTCGGCTCCGTGAGGGTTGTAACCGGCCTCGGCCATGTAGGCCGTTCCGAAGAGATCCGACTGCGTCTCCTGCTGTCTCGAATATCGCTGGAAGAGGAGTGAAGCGCCGAGCTGAGCCAGGTCGCCGTACTGCTGTGCCGCCTCCGGCCCGGCGATGATCGCACCCGCCACCAGACCGAGCTGAGCGAGCTGGGCCTGAGAGATCCGCTGCGCGGCATGACGGTTCGTGACGTGTGCTATCTCGTGCGCGAGAACGCCGGCGAGCTCGTCTTCGGTGTTCATCCTTTCGAGCATGCCTCGAGTGATGTAGACATAACCGCCGGGCAAAGCCATCGCGTTGAGCATCGGGCTGTCGAGCACGGTGAATGTCCACTCGAGATCCGGACGGTCCGAGACCGCGGCGATGCGCTGCCCGACACGGTCGACCATCCGATTGATCTCCGGTTTTTCGTCGTATACACCGAACTGCCTCAGCGTGTCCTGGTGTGCCTGCGCACCGATGGCGAGCTCCTGCTGTTGTGAGATGAGACTGAGCTCCCGTTTGCCTGTCGCGGGATTGGTCGAGCACGCGACGACGATCAGAAGCATGAGGGCGGGTATGAGCAGTCTGCTACGCATCGGTTGGTCCTCCTGTAACGGCAGTTTCCACAAATGTCAGGAGTGCAAGGGGGGTACCCGTCGGCCCGGAAAGCATCCCGAAAGGAACGAATCCGGAGCTCATCACGTTGGGAGCAGTACAAGTCAGCGCGAGGATCGCGAATGCAGCCCTCCGCGCGTCCCGTTATAGAATCTCGCGAACCGTCTGGAGGAAAGCCTCGAACGATGCCACCCGAGAAAATTACGAACCAAGGATCGATCCTGCCGCGCAAACGCTCGGAGCTGCCTGGCGACGACGCCGAAAAGGGAATGATTACACTCCCCGGCGAGAGAAAAAGTCAGGAACCCGGCGAAGGAAGCACCTGGTTCACCTCGACCCTCGATTACCTCGTGAACTGGGCCCGTGGCAACTCGCTCTGGCCGCTTCCTTTTGGAACCGCCTGCTGCGCAATCGAGTTCATGTCGATGGTCTCGTCTCACTACGACATCTCCCGGTTCGGCGCCGAGGTCGTGCGATTCTCCCCGAGACAGTCGGACGTGATGATCGTGGCGGGAACGATCGTCGACAAGATGGCTCCCGTGATGAAAAAAATCTACGACCAGATGCCCGATCCGAAGTATGTGATCTCGATGGGTGCCTGTGCGACCTCCGGCGGCTTCTACCGCGCTTACCACGTCGTTCAGGGGATCGATGAGGTTTTGCCCGTCGACATCTGGGTGCCGGGTTGCCCCCCCACCCCGGATGGTCTGATGTACGGAATTCTGAAGCTGAAAGAGAAGATCGAACGGGGCGAGCTCGACCGATGAGCACGATGACCCGGCTGAGCTCGGTCCCGTACACCGGACCTGCTCCAACCAATCGGAATCCGTACGTTCCCCACAACGCCGAAGCATTCGACCGGCGCGGCGCTGAGATTCGCCGGACGAAAGGGCTCGAGGGCCTCGACCAGGAGCTCGGGCAGGATCTGCCGACCTTCAGAGTCGACCGCGCGGACATTGTCGGAGTGCTTCGAACGCTTCACGACGATCCGTCGCTGCAGTTCATCCTCCCCCTCGACCTTTTCGGAGTCGACTACCCGAACCGGGATGGCGGCGAGCGCTTCGACGTCGTCTACCAGCTCTACTCGTTCGAGAACAACGAAAGAGTCAGGCTCAAGGTGCGCACGGACGAACAGACGCCGGTCCCATCGTCCTACCCGGTGTATCGGGGCTTCGAATGGTTCGAGCGGGAGGCGTACGACCTTTACGGCATCCGTTTCGAGGGTCATCCGGATCTCCGACGGATCCTCACCCACGAGGCGTTTCAGGGTCACGCCCTCCGGAAGGATTACGACCCGGCGCTCCGATGGATCCTCACCGAGAAGGACATCAGCCGGATCGTGCCGAAGCTCGCCATCGAGCCCGAAGACACGGAGTTCGAGCGTGTGACCCTCAACCTCGGCCCGTCGCATCCGGCCACCCACGGAACGCTTCGAATCGTGGTGACTCTCGACGGGGAAACGATCGTCGGCGCGGACACCGAGATCGGCTATCTCCATCGCTGTTTCGAGAAGATGGCGGAGACCCACACGTGGCAGCAGGTCATCCCCTTCACCGATCGGCTGAACTACATGTCGGCCATCATCAACAACGTCGGCTACTGCATGACGGTCGAGAAGCTCCTCGGAATCAAGGCTCCGGAAAGAGCCGAATACATTCTCCTCGTCCTCTCGGAGCTGATGCGCATCGCCGATCATCTCGTCTGCATCGGGACCAACATGGTCGACATCGGTGCGCTGACGAACTTCTGGTATCTGTTCCAGCCGCGCGAAGAGATTTACGGGCTGGTCGAGGCATGCTGCGGCGCACGTCTTCTCCCGTCCTACACTCGAATCGGGGGACTCGCCGTCGACGCACCACCCGACTTCATCGAGAAGGCCCGAAGGCTCGTCGAAATGATTCCCCGTTACGTCGGAGATGCCGAGAAACTTCTGACCAAGAACCGGATTTTCCGGGAGCGGATGGAAGGCACCGGCGTCATCTCGAAGGAGGACGCGATCAACTGGGGGTTCACCGGCCCATGCCTTCGCGCCTCTGGCGTTCCCCACGACATCCGCAAAGCCTCACCCTATCTCGGATACGAAACCTACGACTTCGACATTCCGGTCGCCTATGAGGGGGACAACTACGCGCGGTATCTCGTGCGTCTCGAAGAGATCCGCCAGTCGCTCAGGATTCTGAAACAGGCTCTCGATCGAGGCATGCCGGAGGGACCCGTCATCGTCGACGATCCGTATGTAGCTCTTCCTCCCAAGGAGAAGGTCTACAACGAGATGGAGTCGCTGATCTATCACTTCAAGCTGATCATGCACGGCATTCAGCCGCCGGTCGGCGAAACTTACTTCCAGGTCGAAGGCGGAAACGGCGAGCTCGGTTTCTATGTTGTTTCGGACGGAACGAAAAATCCGTATCGCGTCCGCGTTCGACCGCCGTGCTTTGCAATCTATCAGGCGTTTCGCCAGATGATCACCGGCGGCCAGATCGCCGACGTCATCGCCACACTCGGTACCGTCAACATCATCGCGGGCGAGCTCGACCGCTGAGGAAACGAGAAAGGACGACATGGGTGTCGTAGAGATCAAGCGCAAGAAAATGACCTTCTCCGAGAAACTCTTCATCCCGGAAGTCATCAAGGGGATGTTCGTCACCATCGGACATCTGCTGCGCAACCTCGTCAATCTGAAGAAACTGCCGACCATCTCCTATCCGGAGATCAAACGGGTCTATTCGGAGCGGTTTCGCGGGCGACATATCCTGACGAGCCGCGAAGACGGGACGACGCGATGCGTGGCATGCTACATGTGCTCGACGGCATGTCCCGCCGAGTGCATCACGATCGAAGCGGGTGAGGACGAGCGGACGCGAGAGAAATTTCCGACGCGCTACGACATCGATCTGCTCCGCTGCGTCTTCTGCGGTTACTGTGTCGACGCCTGCCCCGAGGATGCGATTTACATGACTCGTGACTACGAAATGTCGATCGATACCCGGTCTCGTGCCGTGGTCGGCCTGCGCGATCTCGTGGTTCCGCCCAACTTCCCAACCGGGCCGATGGGCTGGCGGCCATACTACGGCGAGATCAGAAAAGAAGGCGCGGCGGGTGGGACCGGTATCGGACAACCTTTGCGACCGGCACCGTTCGACGACGAGGACCAGCCGCCGAATCCGGAAGTCTACCGGGGGGGACAGCAGTCCTGAGTCTTCAGAGGTCGCGGTCGTGCTCGAGGACGTAGGCGATCGTTTCTTCCGACACGATCTCCTGAAGGAATCGGTGGATCGCTTGGACGTCGTCGGCCCCGGACGATCCTTCACTTCCCGCGAAGCCGCCCTGCACGGCTTTCGATTCGAGAAAGAGCTGTGCCTGTCTGATCATCAGAACATGATCGGGGTCGATCCTGGCATCGTCGCGTTCCGGATCGAGGCCGCCATTCGACCTGAGGCGCTCGACACCGGCTCGCATCGACTCCATCCCCTCGGCCACGCGCAGGCCGCTTCTGAAAAGCGGCTGGCCCTCAGCATTGCGCTCGTTGACGAGATGACTCCAGACGACCTTCGCGATCACGGAAATCGATCCATTTTCGAGATCGACTCGCACCGGCACCTTTTCTCCGATCCGGACCGCTCGGCAGCCCCGGATTCTGAGTCCCGAGTACGACAAATCGAGCACATCGACCGTGTCGGTGTCGAACGTCGCGCGAAGTGGAGGCTCCAAGGGGAATCTCTTCGCCACACGCGATTCTAGGACCTGCGCGCTCACGAGATCAGTATGGGTGCCATCCGGGGGTCTGTCATCTGCCGTTCGATGGTGCTTCGGATCGAAAGTGAGTGTGTGGAAGGTCGTGTCAACCAGCCCTGGAAACTTCGACGCGTTCGTGGTAGCGGTCCTCGATCAGGAGCATCTTCACGAGTACGACGATGACCGCAAGAAGCGGAGTCGCGACGATGACTCCGAGTGCCCCGAACAACAGTCCCATCAGCATCTGCGCGAGGATCGTCATCGCCGGAGGCAGCCAGACAGTCCGCCTTTCGATGAGCGGGGTCAGGAGGTAGCTCTCGAGTAGCTGAATCACCAGATAGAGCACAGCGACGAGGAGCCCGGTTCGCGGCGACTCGGCGAGCCCGAGAAGAATCGCCGGAATCGCCGAGAGCAGCGGCCCGATGTATGGCACGAACGAGAAGAGTGCGGCGATGATCCCCAGAACCAGCGCCAGCGGCACTCCCAGGATGAATAGCCCGAGCCACGTTGCCGCCCCAACGATCGCCATCGACCCGAACCGCCCGACCAGCCACCAGGCGAGCGTACTCCGGCACGCCAGCAGAACCTCTTCAGTACGCCCACGAGCCGACGGTGGAACGAGCCACAGGAGCCCCTCCTCGTAAATGCGCGGAGTGAAAGCGAGATAGAAACCGACAAAGCCGAAAACCAGAACGCCCGTCAAAACCGCAATTGAGGATCGCACGTACCTGCCGATCTCTTCGGGCTCCATGACCAGCTCCCGCTCGTATTGTCCGATTACTTTCGAGATCGTCTCATCCCCCGGTAACTGGTTCTTCAGATCGTCGACGGCGTCCGGAAGGGCACTCGACAACTCCCTCGCCTGCTCCGATGCGCGCGGCGCCATCAGCCAGATGGCCAACGCGGTCCCGGCGATCAGAACAACTGTCGTGAGGAGCACAGCCCAATGCCTCGGCAGAGGCATGGCCGAGTGAACCGCGTCGGCAATCGAGCGGAGAAAGATCGCCAGCAGGATCCCGGCGAAAAGGATCAGAATGATCGATGAGGCCTTCCACGCGAGGAGACCTCCCGAGGCCACGCCGAGAACAACCATCGAAACGACCAGCGTTTTGCGGGCGAGCTCTCGATCAGGCATCGATTCGGCCCGATGCACGGGAGGTTCCAGAATGGAAAGCGGTGCGAACATGCCCGAAACGGCGGGAATTGGGGACGGGGCTGGCCAGTGGTGCACCGCCGTCCGATCCACCACTTCAGACGTTCCATCGCTTCACTCCGTGAAAACCCTCATCCTCTATACTCGCTCGCGTGACATTTTCCGTCGTCGCCTTCTTCGCTCTGGGCCTCGCCCTCCTCGTTGTCGGCGGGGACTGGCTCGTGCGTGGCAGTTCCAGGCTGTCGCTTGCAATGGGCATCACCCCGCTGGTCGTCGGGCTTACGGTGGTGGCTTTCGGAACGAGTGCTCCGGAGCTCGCCGTCAGCATGATCGCTTCCTCTCAGGGGCAGCCGGATATCGCGATCGGCAACATTCTGGGAAGCAACATCTCCAACATTCTTCTGATCATCGGCCTCTCCGCGCTGATCGCCCCGCTTGTCGTGTCTCAACAGCTGATTCGGCTCGATGCGCCGATAATGATCGGCGCAACGGGTCTGGCCTGGGCGCTCGGAAGCAACGGCAGGCTTTCCGCGAGAAATGGGTACATTCTCGTGGCCCTGCTGGTCGTCTACACGATCTTCGCGATCCGAAAGAGCCGGAGCGAGACGCGGAAGGTTCGCGAGGAGTACGAGAAGGAGTTCGGGACGATTCCGCAGGAGGAGCTTCGATCACCGCGGTCGATCCTGATGGACATCCTGCTGATCATCACCGGGATCGCTCTGCTGGTTCTCGGATCGCGATGGCTCGTCGGTTCGGCCACCGAGGTCGCGCGATATTTCGGGGTGAGCGAGCTGACGATCGGGCTGACCATCGTGGCGATCGGAACATCTCTTCCCGAGCTGGCGACCTCTGTTGTCGCGACACTCAAAGGGGAACGGGACATCGCCGTGGGGAACGTCATCGGAAGCAACATTTTCAACATCCTGTGCGTGCTCGGCTTCACCGCCTCGATCGTTCCCGAAGGTGTCGCGATCTCGAGCCAGGCCCTCCGGTTCGACTTTCCTGTGACGCTGATTGTTTCCGTCGCCGCACTTCCCATTCTCTTCTCCAACTTCAGAATCGAGCGATGGGAGGGGGGGCTCTTCGTCCTGAGTTACGCTGCCTACCTCACCTATCTCATTCTCGATGCCACGAGTCACCCCTTCATCGAAATGTACGCTCACATCCTGGCGTGGTACGTCTTCCCCGTCGTTTTCGTTCTCATCGTGATTCAGACGTTTCTGACCGTTCGCGGGGCACGAGTGAAGAAGACCGACTGACGGCGACGGCATTCGGATTACGTATAATTCGGCGCCATGTCGGAATGGGAGCTGGTCGTCGGCCTCGAGGTGCACGCGAGGCTCCAGACGAGAACCAAGGCCTTCTGCTCCTGTGAGAACCGTTTCGGAGCGGAACCCAACTCGCTGGTCTGTCCGGTTTGTCTCGGCCTGCCGGGCGCGCTGCCGGTCCTCTCCTCGGAGGTCGTGCGCCTCGCAGCCCGGATGGCTCTCGCGACCCGATGCACCGTTCACGAGCGATCGATCTTCTCCCGCAAGAACTACTTCTACCCGGACCTTCCGAAGGGCTACCAGATTACACAGTTCGACCGGCCGATTGCGACGGGAGGGGAGCTCGAGATCTTCTTCGAGGGGGATACGAAACGAATCGGCGTAACCCGGATCCACATCGAGGAGGATGCCGGAAAGCTCATCCACGATCCTCGGATCGCCGGCGACGACTCGTCGCTCGTCGATCTGAACAGATCCGGAGTTCCCCTGATCGAGATCGTTTCGGAGCCGGATATGCGGAGCTCCGCCGAAGCAGTCGCCTATCTGAGCCGGATCCGGCAGATTCTGATGTACACCGCCGTGTGTGACGGAAATATGGAGGAGGGATCGCTCCGATGCGACGCGAACATTTCCGTTCATCGTCCGGGAGAACCGTTCGGCACGAGGGCCGAGATCAAGAATCTGAACTCGTTCCGATTTCTGGCGAAGGCGATCGAGTTCGAGAAAACCCGGCAGATATCGATTCTGGAGGGCGGCGGATCCATTCACCAGGAAACGAGGCTGTTCGACGTTCAATCAGGAGAGACGCGGTCGATGAGGTCGAAGGAGGAAGCGCATGATTACCGCTACTTCCCCGAGCCGGATCTTCTCCCTCTCGAAATCACCGGCGCGTTCATCGATGAGGTTTCGCGATCGCTGCCGTCGCTTCCCGGGCATCGCGTCGATCGGTACCTGAAGGAGTGGCACCTCGACCGCGAAACTGCCGAGACACTCGTGGCAGATCGCGCGCTCGCGGATTTCTTCGAATCGGCGGTCCGGCAATCGCAATCGGCCCCGGTCCAGATTGCAAACTGGGTCCGGAACGACATTCTCGGCGTGCTGAACGAAAAGGGGGCCAGCATCTTCGATCTCGCCATCACACCCGACTCGCTCGCGGCGCTGGTCGACCTGATCGAAGCCGGGACGATCAGCGGAAAGATCGCCAAGGATGTCTTTGCCGAAATGGTCGAGAAGGGGGGAGATCCCGAAAGGATCATCGACGAGCGCGGATTGTCCCAGATTTCCGACGAGGACCAGATCCGTGACGTCGCATCGCGGATCATCGCGGATCACCCGGGACAGGTCGAGGCGTATCGTGGAGGAAAGACGGCCCTGCTCGGGTTTTTCATCGGTCAGGTGATGAAGAAAACCGGCGGCCGGGCGAATCCCGAGCTCGCCCGGTCGATTCTCGAGTCGCTTCTCACCGGCGAGTGACGCCGTCAAGAATTAATCGTCCCGGTCACGGGTTGCCGGGCCGGGGACGTCGGACTGGCATCCCGCACGCTCCGGCCCCGTAGCTCAGAGGATAGAGCGGAGGTTTCCTAAACCTTAGGTCGCAGGTTCGAATCCTGCCGGGGCCACCAGTAACTCACCGATCGGAAGATCGTCACACGTTATGATGAGCCGGGCGTAAGGGGACTCGTGCGCTCAGGTGGGGGGTTAGTGCAGATCTGGGACGCATTTCTGGACAGCGGATGGGTCGGCAAGGCTGTCCTTCTGGTACTTCTCGTTTTCTCCGTGGGCTCGTGGGCAGTCATGCTTCTGGTTCACCTTCGCTTCACTCGCGCTGCACGGGCCTCGAAACGATTTCTGAGAGAGTTCCGCCAGAGCAAGCGCCTGATCGACGTTCAGTCCGCCGCACAGCGCTGGCCGGCCTCGCCACTCTCCGGCGTTTTTCGCGCCGGCTACGCGGAGATCGAGATGCTGATGGCTGGCAGCGAGAAGACGCGACTGCCGACGCTGGTCCCGGTCGAGCGTTCGCTCCACCGCGCCGTTCGAGTCGAAACCAGCCGCCTCTCCAAATACCTCTCCTTTCTCGCGACGACCGCCTCGGCGACCCCTTTCATCGGTTTATTCGGGACGGTCTGGGGAATCATGGGGGCGTTCGGAGCCATCGGCGCAATGAAGACTGCCTCGATCGTTGCCGTGGCACCCGGCATCAGCGAGGCGCTCGTGAACACCGCTGCAGGTCTGCTCGCGGCGATTCCAGCCCTGATCGGCTACAACCACTTCGTCAACCGTGTGCGAGAGCTGAGAACGCGCATGGAGGACTTCACACTCGAGTTTCTGAATCTGACTCAACGGAACTTCATGTAAGAGATGGCAATACGATTCCAACAGGAAGACGAGCTCGGCAGTCTGTCGGAGATCAACGTCACTCCGCTGGTTGACGTCATGCTGGTTCTGCTGATCATCTTCATGATCACCGTACCGATGATGACCCAGGGCCTCGAGGTCGAGCTTCCCCGCGCCGAGGGAGAGAGTTTCGAGTCCGCCGAGGAGGAAACGGCAACGATCTCGATCGGGCGCGACGGAACAGTCTGGTTCAATGAGACGAGGGTAGGCCGCGTCGACATCGGCATCCCCCTCGAGACGATGCTGCGAGGAGAGGAAGTGGAAAGTGCACTGGTCCGGGCAGATCAGGGCGTCCCCTACGGACGGGTCGTCGAGGTTCTCGACGTGATGAGCCGGGCCGGTGTCCGAGACGTCGGAATGCTGACCGAGACCTGGACATTGGACACCGATCAGCCATGAACGACGCGGTCTCCGCGATTCTCGAAGAACGAGCCGGGCGCGGCCCTCACTTCAGCGCCTGGGTCGTTCTTTCGCTTCTTCTTCACGTTCTCGTAGCGGCGCCCATGATCGCCACCGCAACGCGACCCCCCTCGAAACAGGTTCAGCCGGTGAGGGTACGGCTCACCAGCCCCGCGGTCACACGCCCCGCCCCGTCGGCTCCTGCGCCCGTCGCAACGCCTCCGGTAGAGCAACCGAAAGAAGTTGCCGAGCCCGAGGCCCCGAAACCCGAAACCAAACAGCTCGATCGTGCGTTGTTCGGCAGATCTCCCGAAAAACCGGCGGAGGAGCCGGCTCCTGCGGAGACCCGCGCCGCACCCTCCCGGACCCCCGCGTCGCCGCCGGCTCCGGCTGAGCGGGCCGCTCCGAGTATCGAGGTCGGCGAAGGCGCATCCGTCAGCTCATCCTTCGACGGAACCTTCCCCTACCCTCTCTACGTCGAGAGGATGCTCAGTCTGATCGCGGATCGATGGTTCAGACCGGAGGGGTCGCCCAATCGGGCAGTGACCGTGCATTTCGTCATTGATCGAAACGGACGAGCGCACGAGGTCGAGGTGACGACATCGAGCGGCAATTCCGGATTCGATCGGGCGGCAAGACGCGCGATCGTCGATGCTCAGCCGTTCCCCCCTCTGCCATTCGATTATGTCGGGACCGACCTGGGTGTCTATCTCGAATTCAAATGAAAGGAACTCGTTTTTGAGAATACTGAGACTCGCGCTTTGCGGGGTTCTGCTGATGGCCTGGACCGGAGGAGCCGAGGCGCAGCGGACCGAGATCACGACCGAGCTGGAGGCCGACCGGGCATCACGAACCGTAAGACTGGCCATTCCTTTTCCTTCGCTCGGCGCCGGTGTCAGCCCGGACGAACTTCACGAGGACTTTTTCACGCCTCTCACAGCGGATCTCGCATTTTCGAGAATCATCACGATCGTTCCGCTCCCGCCCGGACGTGAGCGCGGATACGAAGTCGCTCGCGAGGCGGGGGCGCAGGCCCTGCTGCAGCTCGACGTGATCCGAACTGGCGGGACGTTTGCGGTGGAAGCACGGCTGCTCGACACAGCCAACGGAACGACACTTCTCGGCAAGCGCTACCGGGGGGAGCCGACCGCATTCCGTCTGATGGCTCATACGCTGGCCAACGACGTCGTCACCTATTTCAAGGGGCGCCCCGGCATCTTCCTGTCGCGTATCGCTTTCGTCTCGGATCGAACCGGGTCCAACGAGGTCTGGATCATGGACTATGACGGTTCGAACCAGCGACAGATCACGACCGAGCGCGCACTGACACTCACACCCGACTGGTCACCTGACGGAGAGCGGCTGGTCTATACATCCTTTAAACGAGGATACAGCGATCTCTACATCGCGCTGCGCCAGGGCGGGGGACGCGTGCGGATCCGGACGGGCGTCAATCTGAACACCTCCCCTGCGTTTTCGCCCGACGGTACGAAGATCGCGTTCGTCGGCGCGGTCGAGGGAAACGCCGACATCTACGTGATCAACGACGACGGCTCCGAGCTGAGAAGACTGACGACTGGTTCTTCGATCGAGTCGACACCGGCGTGGAGTCCAACCGGTCGCCAGATCGCGTTCACCTCTTCCCGCGCCGGAACACCGCAAATCTACATCATGGACGCCGAGGGGACCAACGTCAGGAGGATTTCATTCGACGGCAACTGGAACGACGACGCCGTCTTTTCGCCCAACGGCGAGTATCTGGCCTACACATCCCTGGTCGGGAGGCGCTACCAGATCCGTATCTACAACCTTTCGACCGGCGAGAGCCGAGTGATCGCGGGAGCAGGGTCCAATGAGCAACCGTCGTGGGCTCCCGACAGCTCATCGATCGTTTTCATGTCGGATCGCTCGGGTCGCTGGCAGATCTACAGGATCGGCCTCGACGAAAGAGATCCGGTTCCGCTCACTTCTCAGGGAACCAATTCTTCCCCGGCGTGGTCGCCATAATCCCGTAAATCATGCATGATTAGAGAGTTTTCCGCTTGAAAGCATCCCGTCGTGCCGTTAGGATGCGACGAGAATCAAAGGAGCCAGCCCAATGAAGAAGAATCATCTCGAAATTTCCCTCGCAATCCTTGCGGTCATTCTCCTCTCCTCGATCGGATGCAAGAGCAGGACTGTGGACGAGCCACCGCCGGTAATCGAGACACCCGAGGTCTACGAAGAGCCGGTGGAACCCGACACCGTCGTCATCGTCGAAGAGGAGCCTGACTTCGTTCCGGAACAGGAAGTCGAGGTCGAGCAGCTCGACCGACTGAGCCTCGCAGAGCTCAACAGCCGCGCCGCCGAACGGGGATGGATTCGCGACGCCTACTTCGCCTTCGACGCCTATACCCTGACCACCGAATCTCAGGACAATCTCGCATTGTCGGCTGCATGGCTGAAAAGCCATCCCGAGTACCGTCTGCGGATCGAGGGCCACGCAGACGAGCGGGGCACCCAGCAGTACAATCTGGCTCTCGGTGAACGGCGAGCGCAGAGCGCGAAGGAGTACCTCATGGCGCTCGGCATTCCCGCATCGCGAATGCGTACGATCAGTTACGGCGAAGAGCGGCCGTTCGATACGGGAAGCAATGAGAGCGCATGGGCACGAAATCGCCGGGCGCACCTCGTTCTCGAGAGATGAAAAGAATCCTCGTAGTTTTCTTCGCGTGCGCTCTCGGAGCGGGCTGCGTCTCCTCGTCCGACCTCGATCGGCTCGAAGATCGAATTCAGGACCTGCAGGATGAGATTGCCGACCTCAAACGTCAGGCGAGTACCCGCGAAGAAGTCGAGCGCCTCAACGAGGAGCTCGCATCACGCACTCAGACGATCCTCAGATCGGCCGCCGACGTGACGGCCAAAGTCGACCGGATCGACGAGCGAATCGAGAACACCCAGGGAAGCATCGAGCAGACCAATCATCGGATCGATCGGGTCGTGCAGCAACTGACCCAGCATGAGCGGGAGATCGCGAATCTCAGAACCACGCTGCGAGGCCAGGCCGGTCCGGCCGACGCTCAACCGCTCCAGGATCAGATCGTCGTCAGCGGCGACCAGGGAACCTCCGACCCGATCGAGACCTACCAGCGAGCCTATTCCGACTACCAGCGGGGCAACTTCGACTTTGCAATCGATGGTTTCCGCGAGTTCGTCGAGAACAATCCTCTCTCCGACCTTGCCGACAACGCGGCCTACTGGATCGGGGAATCCCTCTTTTCGCAGGCCAAGTACCGAGAGGCCGTCTCACAGTTCGACACGGTGATCACCCAGTATCCGGAATCGGACAAGGTCGCCGCGGCACTCCTCAAGAAAGGCTATGCCTACTTCGAGATCAATCAGCGTCCCCAGGGAATCATTCAGCTTCAGTACGTGATCCACGAGCACCCGCGGAGTCCCGAGGCGGTCCTCGCCCGGGAGAAGCTGGAATCGATGGGAATCCAGATGCGCTGAGTGCCGTTACATGAGGGTCGAACGGTCGGCTTCCACTTTCTGGAAGTCACCTGAAATCAGAGGAGTAACGATGGCAAACACCAAATCAGCCGAGAAGCGATACCGCCAGGCCGAGCGCCGGCGCGAGCGCAAGCGCTCCCAGACGAGCGAAATGCGCACACAAATCAAGAAGATGCGACGTACGATCGAAGAGGGCGAAGCCGACAAGATCAAGGCCACCCTCTCGGAGACTTTCTCCATCATCGACACCGCCGCGAAGCGAAATGTCATCCACGACAACACCGCTTCGCGCTACAAGGCCCGCCTCGCCAAAGCAGCAAAGGCTCAGGCAGGCTGACGAGAAGTCGGAGGCCGCCAGACGCGACTCCCCCAGGAAGCCTTCCGCAGAAAAACGCCGGCTGATCCGCCGGCGTTTTTCTTTTCCAAGCTCGTCGACGACGGGACGAATGTTTGCTCTCGCGAACCCACTCACTCGTCATCCTGGAGCCGCCGAAGGACGGCGAAGGATCTGGGCGGGGTTCGTGAATGCAGCGGCGCACGAAGGCATCACTCCGATTCACGACCCACCCCCGGATTCTTCGCCCGTGCTCCGCCGGGCTCAGAATGACGAATGTTGCGTTTACGCGAATCGACGACGAGACGAATGTTTGCTCTCGCGAAACCCACTCACTCGTCATCCTGGAGCCGCCGAAGGACGGCGAAGGATCTGGGCGGGGGGTCGTCAATGCAAACTCCGCTAGTTGCTCACTTCTGAGGGGCGCTCTCGCAGCAGGTAAACCGTTTCTCCAGGCCGCGCGAGTCCGAGATCCTCCCGGGCAATCGCTTCGATCGGGAACGTCGACTCGTCGAGGTCCCTCAATTGCTCCCTCAGTTTCGCATTCTCGTCGCGAAGCCGCTCGACGTCCTCTTCGAGCGCGTGAACCCGCTGCTGGGCCCTCTGGAGCTGTGAGATTCCGCGGTCGCTGAAAACGTAGGAGATGAGAAAGACGATGGTGACGACGGCCGACACCAGGAATGCGACTCTCGTCGGCTTGCCCAGACTTCCCCGTCCCTCCGCCATCATCGTCGAGTTTCGAGCGCTTCGCGCGGTTTGTCAAGCCGCTCAGGCGACCCGGACACCCTCACGCCACACTCCGCTGACGAGATTGACGCCGAAATGGTAGATGAGGTGGAGGTAGCCAGGAGCATCGATCACGACGATGTCGGCGCTCTTTCCAGCTTCGAGCGAGCCGGTCGTTGCGGCGATACCGAGCGATGCCGCACCATTCAGCGTCGCGGCAGTGAGCGCTTCTTCCGCCGCCATTCCCATCCGAAGCGTGGCGAGCTGCATCACGATCTGCATCGACTCGGTCATCGACGACCCGGGATTGCAGTCGGTCGACAGAGAAACAATTGCACCCTCGTCGATGAGTCTTCTCGCTGGAGCAAACCGATCCGACATCAGGAAAAAACTCGTCCCGGGCAGGAGGTTGGCGACAGTTGAGGATTTCGCGAGTTTTTTGATCCCCCGTTCGGATATCCACATCAGATGATCGGCGGAGGACGCACCGAACTCGACTGCCATGGCTGCGGAATCCGAATCGGAAAGCTCATCCGCGTGGACGCGCGGGATCAGACCGTTTGCGATCCCGGCCTCCAGAATCCGCCTCCCCTCCTCCGGTCCGAACACTCCTTTCTCGACGAAAACGTCGCAGAATTTCGCAAGGTCCCGGCGGCGGACCTCGGGAAGAATCCGGCCGATGATCTCCTCGATCCACTCTTCCCGTTCCTTCGATTTCGATCGATCGACCTCCGGAGGGAAGTCGTGTGCCGCCAGGCACGTGGCGACGAGACGGACGGGTGAATCCGCTCGAGCCATTTCGATCGCCTCGAGCTGCCGCATTTCGACCTCGAAGTTCAGCCCGTATCCGCTCTTCGCTTCCGCGGTGGTCGTCCCGTATTCGACCATCGTCCGCGCCCGGCGGACGACGTTGGCCGCGAGCTCGTCGAGGGAAGCCTCCCGGGTCGACCGGACGGTCGAAGCGATGCCGCCGCCGCTTTCCGCGATCTCGGTGTAGGTCTCGCCATGGATGCGGCGATTGAACTCCGATTCCCGGTAACCGGCAAACGGCAGGTGGGTGTGGGAGTCGACGAAGCCGGGAACGGCCGTCCCTAGTTCGCCGTCGACTTCATCGAACCCAGCCATCTCGACCGGTAGATCGCGCTCGCGGCCCACCCAGACGATCCGGCCATCGGCCACGGCGATCGCCGCATTTTCCACGGTCAGGAGCGTTCTCATCGCAGGACCGCGGACCGCTTCGTGGCCCACGGGCGTAGCCACCGCGGCGAGATTCCGAATCACGAACGCCCCGGCGGGCGTTCTTTCAGTCGCCATTCTCCGCGGCGATCCGCCTGTGCAACTGCGTCAGCGGCAGTTCGTTTGCTTCCTGCTCGACGTCGAGAGCCAGGACCTGCTGAAAAGTGTCGAGAACCGTCTGGACCTTGTTCCGCACACTCTTCCGCTCGATCTTCATATCCTGAATCACCCTCTCGAGCTCCCCGATCCTGGACATCGCGTGCGAGATCATTTTTTCGGAGAGGAGCTCCGCATCCTTGATGATGAGCTCCGCTTCCCTGCGGGCATTGTTGCGGACATCGTCCGAGACTTTCTGCGCTGCGAGAAGGGTATCCTTGAGAATGCCTTCGCGCTCCTGATTTTCTGCAACGTCCTCACGCAGCATCGAGTTCTCGCGCGCGAGCAACTCGAGTTTTTTGAGGAGCCCTTCGATTTCCTCGGAAACCATGTGAAGAAAGGCACGAACCTCATCCACCGAATAACCGCGAAAGGCCTTGCTGAACGACTGCTTCTGTATCTCGAGCGGTGATATTTCCATCTCTCTCCCTCCACTCCCGAGTCTGAATTATAACCCGATCGGGTCGCGCTGCCGTTCAGGCTAGCCGCGGACGAGCTCGAAAAGAAAGACGCGGATCACATAGATCGCAAGAAGGAGCAGAAGCGGCGACCAGTCGATCCCCGCCGTCCTGCTCGGCGGCAGCAGCCTTCGAAACGGGGCGAGTAAGGGGCGGGTTGCCCTTTCGAAAAAGTCGTTGATGAGGGCGATCGTCTCGAAAAATCTTCGATACTTCCATCTCGCCGAGGATTGCGACATGAAGAAAACGACCCAGGAGAGGATGACCCATATGATCACGAGCCAATAGATGAAGTTGAGGATCCAGAAAACTGCGGCAAGCAATGCGACCCCGACGGCACCCATCACTCACGCTCTCCGAAAATCGCGCGGCCCACCCGGATGATCGTGGCGCCTTCCTCAATTGCTTCTTCGTAGTCGTCGGACATCCCCATGGAGAGATGCGTGGCCTCCTTGCCTGCGATCGGGGTGAGCAATTCCCTAAGCCCACGCATACGCGCAAACCAGCGCCGGGCCTCTTCGGCGGTTCCGATTGGTGGAATCGTCATCAGGCCGACGAGCTCGATCGAAGGCATTTCGATGATTTCCTCAGCCAGCCTGGAGATCTCATCGCCAGATACTCCTCCCTTCTGGGATTCATCCCCCAGATTGACCTGGATCAGCACTCGCAGATTCCTCCCGAGACGCGCGGCCTGTTCGCTGACTCGCCGAGCAGTCTTCTCCGAATCGATCGAGTGAATCCAGTCGAAGATTTCTGCAGCTTTTCGCGCCTTATTGGATTGAAGATGGCCCACGAGATGCCACTGCGGAGACCCGGACACCCCATCCTTCTTGCCGGCCGCTTCCTGCACCCGGCTTTCACCGAGATGACGAACCCCGGCGGCGACGGCTTCGGAAGCCGGTATCGCCGGCTGCGTCTTCGAAACGGCGACCAGGATGATCTCCGAGCGATTCCGACCGGAGCGCCGGCAGGCTTCGCTGATCGACTCCTCGACGGCCGCAAGGCGATCGGAAATCCTCACGTTCAGGAGGCCGCCGGCTCGAGATAGAAGATTCTCCGGCATTGTTCGCAAAGGACGATCTCACCTCTCCTCAGCTTCTGCGATACCGCCGGCCGAACTCGAAATCTGCACGCGCTGCAGGCGTTGGAGACGATCTCAGCCACGGCGATCCCCTGGCGGTGCCTGAAAATCCTGTGAAACTGGTCCCGGAGCTGGGCGGGAAGCTGCTTTTCGATGTCTTCCGCCTGCGCGCGAATTCTTGCGGCTTCATCCCGAAGCCCTGCGAGCGAGCCCTGCCACTCCTCATACTCCTCGCCATGTTTTTTCGCGAGCGGCTCGAGCGCCTCGCGCCGGGAGACGAGATCCTGGTCGATCTGCTCGATCTCGCCCATGATACCGAGCAGCTGGTCCTCGAGCTCCTTGGTCTTCCGCCTCGCCGCGTCGATCTCCTTCCATGCGGCGGAGTACTGGACCTGGTCCTTGACCTTCATCAGCTGGCCCTCGTACTTCGCGAGCTCCTGCTGGGCAGCCTCGAGATCTCTCTCGAGCGCGCGCCGGTCCTTCTCCAGTTTCTCTCTTCTGGCTTCCTGTGCCGAGATCGCGTCATTGGCCTCGGTGAACTCCCTGTCTGTCTCGGCGAAGCCCGGCGGTTTGTTCGTCAGTTTTCGCTCAGTTTCGGCCAGTTCGGCCATCACCTGCTGCAGCTGCCACAGGTTCTCCAGAGTCTTGCTCAACGTCGGTGGTCCTCCTGAAAATGAAAAGAGCGTTTCCGAAGAAACGCTCTTTTGCCTGCCTGGGCCCCTGACCCGAGGCACTTTCCGGGTCCGAGACATCGCGGTAATCTCATGAAAATCCGTTTATTCATTCCGTCCTTTGGTGGGTCCACCAGGATTCGAACCTGGGACCTGCCGGTTATGAGCCGGTGGCTCTGACCGCTGAGCTATGGACCCTTGGCGAATTCTATATCAGCGCTCGCGCAATGAAAAAGCCCCGCAAGCGGGGCTTTCATTCCGAAAATCCGGGTGGTCGGACTATTTGATCTCGACCCTGTCTCCGATTTCCATCGAGTATCTCATCCGGACGATCTTGCCGATCGAGCTGTGAGGCTGGGTCGTGACGACGCCGACCTCTCCCAGAACCAGCCGGGGTGCCCGGGGGTCGAGATTGGGCCGATAGACGGTCAGAAAGTCTCCTGGGGCAACATTGTCTTCCGACCCGAGATCGACCTGAACCATCATCCCTTCGCCGAGCGCGAAAACGTGATCTTTCGCATCGACGATGTATCCCGAAGACTTGCCGCTGGGGAGCTGACAGTGTCTTTCCCATTCATCCATGACCGCGAGAGGAATGGGAATTTGCGGCATCGGCCGGACGAAATCTCCGAGATGAACGGAATCGCAAGCCTGGGTGATCAACGCAGTCGTTCCCCGACTGTCCGAGCAGAGTATTCGTAGCTGCCCGATGTAACTGTACTGACGACCGATGGACTCCCCGGTGGCAGGATGAAGCACGATCGGACCGGAACGGACGATCATGTAGTCCTCCCCAGCGACCAGGTTCATCTCGCCTTCGAGGTAGACGATTTCCTCGACGGTCGCGCCGATGTCCTGCACGAGGGCTCCCTGGACGTATTTCACTTCGTTGTCTTCGAAGGAGGTGATCCAGTTCGGCCATTCTTCGTTCTCATGACCGAGGTAGCCGTAACAGTAGACATCGGAGACGAAAGCGAGTGCGAACGGACTCGGCGCGTCTTCGGCGTCGAAGTCGAACTCCTCCCCCTCGTCCGTCCACGCGATCATGCCCTCCTCGGAGCTGACCGCGGTCTCGCCGATGACCACAGTATCGGTCACACCCTCTCGAACGACCAGGAGCGGATCACCGGGGTAGATCCAGTGCGCGTCGAGAATGTAGGTGTTGTGTTCCCACAACTGCGGCCACAGATAGCCATCTCCGTAAAAAGTCTGCGCCAGTCCCCACAGCGTGTCACCCTGGTTGATGATGTAGACCTCGCTACCCTCGGGATAGACGGAGGGATCCGGAGGATTCCAGGCCGTCCAGTGTCCATCCACGAAATGGAGGTCCCGCGGCGGCGTCTCCGCGGCAGACGCACCGTACGCTATCAGCAGGAGGATCGAAATCACTCGACACACACGCACCACCATTATCCCCTCCTCTCGCAACTGAGAAGACCCGCCTCAAGGTAGCGGAATTCAGTGACGGTGTCAAATTGCAGCAGCGAACCGACTTCCGAAGCTTTTCAGATCCCCCGGGCTGTCCGAATCTGCGCGAGTTCTGCCGTCCGGCGCTCGTAGTTCTCCATCACTCTGGCCACGTATTGCCGCGTTTCCTGATAGGGGGGAATCCCGCCGTATCTCCGGACGGTCCCCTCCCCGGCATTGTAGGCGGCCAGCTGACGATCGAGGTCTCCCTTGAATCTCGATTCGAGGTACTTCAGGTACCGAGTTCCCGCCTCGATGTTCTGCTCCGGATCGAGCAGATTGCCCGCACCCATCCAGCGGCCGGTCGCCGGCATCAGCTGCATCAACCCGAGGGCTCCCCGAGGCGATCGTGCTTCCTTCTCGAAACTGCTCTCCGTTTCGATGACCGCCAACACGAGGATCGGATCGACTTCGTGCTTCTCCGCAGCCGTCGTGATCAGGTCGCCAAAAGGAATCGACTCGAACAGCATCTCCACAGCCTCGCCGGGATCGGCATCCACGGTCTCTTCGGGCGTCTTCTCCGGACCGGAGAAGCTGGAGAACAGCCGTTGAAAGATCGATCGTGGCTCCGCTTCGAAGGGCCCGGCCGTGGCGAACATCTCCATTCGGCTCTGCTCGGCGGTTTCCTCTGTCGAGGGGGTGCTCAGCCAGGCTCCGGCAACCAACGCGACTGCCGCGAGAACGATGATCGCGCGCCGGGACCGCTTCCACCGCATCAGATGCCGGGCAAAGCGGCGTAGGCTCCGAGATCGTTGGCTCATGGCTGCGGGAACGACCCTCTCGATCTTCATTATTGCAGACCTCAGCCGAGTCTGGAACCACCCATCGCCGCGAGAATGCGCGCGCTGATCAGTTCGTAGCCTTCCGCGCTCGGATGAAAGCGATCAGTACCCAGGCGATCGGCCAAAACGAACAGATCGGCCGTCGGTACGACCACCGCCCGATGCTTCGACAGCCGGGTCGCAAGCATGGCATTCCACCGGGCGACCGCTCCGTCGATCATCCCGCTCTGCTCCCGCTTCTGGAACGGATTGTAGAGCCCGATCACGAAGAGTCGTGCCCCCGGGTTGATCCTTCGGATCTCCCCGACCACTGCCTCCACCCGCGACACGATCACCTCCGGGTCGACGTCGACGAGCTCGGCTCTCGAGCCCCTGCTCTCGCTGAAGACGTCATTGGCCCCGATCGAAACGACGATCAGATTGGCTTCTGCGAGAGAGCCGGCAGCCGCGCTTCCGAGACGGGCCTGAAGATCGGCTGTTTTCGACCCGTTGACACCGAGGTTCAGGACCCAGTCGACCGTGGCACCGCGGCTCTCGAGCATCTCGCGGAGATTTCCGCCAATACCTTTGCCGGACGCGTCTCCCGTACCCCTCGCGAGGGAATCACCCAGCAGCGCGATCCGCCATTCCGTCACCACTTCGCCGCCGAGCTGACCGGCGTTGCCCTCGGGCGCCGGCAGCTCTCCGACGGGTTGGCCGACGTCTGCTCGCAGTCCCGCGATCAGGCCCCAGGAAAAAATCCCGGCCAGCGCGATCGAAACGACCACAGCGAGCCACTTCAGGGTCGAGGCGGGCGAAATAGTCATGCCGCTAGTGTACCTTTTGCACCGGCGTGGAGCCGGTGAGCGACAGGGCATCGCAGCATGTCCTCGAAGTGCGCGATCTGACACGGGTCATCCGTGGAAGGACGATCGTGGATTCTCTGACCTTCGATTTGCGCGAAGGCGAGGTCTTCGGCTTTCTCGGTCCGAACGGAGCGGGAAAGACGACGACAATCCGGATGCTGGTGGGGTTGATCAAGCCGACTCGCGGCACCATCCGGATCAACGGCTATGATCTCGCGAAACACCACGACGACGCTCTCCGTCGAGTCGGCTGTATCGTGGAGACACCAGACCTCTACAAGTTCATGACCGGACGCGAAAACCTCCGCCACTTCGCTCGAATGATCGGTCCGGTCGACGAAGGAACACTCGACGAAGTGGCCTCGCGTACGCGGATCGAGGGAAGGCTGGACGAAAAGGTCTCTACCTACTCGCTCGGTATGCGTCAGCGACTGGGGATCGCGATCTCTCTACTCGGCGAACCTTCGCTTCTGATTCTCGATGAGCCCGCCAACGGTCTCGATCCGGTGGGGATCAGGGAGATCAGGACCCTGGTGCGCACGCTTGCACGGGAACGGGGAGTCACGGTTTTTGTCTCGAGTCATCTTCTCGGAGAAATTCAGATGATGTGCGACAGGGTGGGGATCATCCACCGCGGACGGATCGTGCGACTCGACACGGTCGACAATCTCGTCGGAGCAAAGACGATTTTTCGCGTCGAGACCAACGACACGGTCGCTGCATCCCGCATACTCGAAGCGACAGGTTACGCGTTCGTTTCGCATGACGGCTCGATCGACGTCGATGCCCCCATCGAGCTGCGCGCGGAACTGATCGAATCGCTCGTCTCCGGAGGTGCGCCGGTATCCTCGGCATATGCGGTGAACCCCACCCTCGAGGAGCTTTTTCTCGAGAGCACCGAGGAGACGACCGTCCAATGATCCTCGCGCGACTGTTCGAGAACGAGATCCTGAAACTGTGGCGGCGCCGGCGCGTTCTGATCGTTTTCGCGATCATGACGGCGATCATTTCGATCGTCGCCTTCGGACAGTACCGCCAGCTGCAGCGCCAGCCGGATCGCAACTGGCGGATCCAGACCCAGGAACGTCTCGCCCGAATCGAGAACCGGCTCAGGCGTCCCGACACGAATCCATCATGGGCGCGCGCTCTTCGAGCGGAGTCGAGCCGGCTGCAGTTCCACCTCGAGCGAGGCATCGATCCCGAGAGGCCGACCGCGCCGTTCTTCGCTCGTCACTTCGCGGACGCGGCCGGATATCTGCTGCTTCCACTGCTGATCGCAATTCTCGCGAGTGACATCGTGTCGGCCGAGAAGAGCGAAGGTACCGATCGGTTGCTCCTCACGCGCCCCGTTCGACGATGGAAGGTGCTCTTCTCGAAGCTTCTGGCTCTGGTCTTCTACACGACTCTCGTCCTCGCGATCGGCGGTCTTCTCGCCTGGCTCATCTCCTCGCTGGCACTCGATCCGAGGGGTTGGGAGGCGCCGACGTTCACGGGATTCCAGGTCTCGGAAGAGGGAGTGGAGACGTCGGCAGTCCGCCAGTTGCCTCTCTGGCTCGATCTCGTCATCGCGTACGGACTCGAGTGGTTCGCTCTGCTGACCGTCGCCGTCATCTCGCTGATGCTCTCGGTCCTGTTCCGTTCGAGCGCCGCTTCGATCGGAACGATGATGGCCTTCCTGATCGCCGGGACCATTCTGACGAGAATCAGCCCCGACTGGACGGCCGGGAAATACCTCTTCGTCAGCGGGCTGCCGATGGCTGCCTATTACTCCGGCCAGGCTCCTCCCTATCCGGGAATGCCTCTGACCTTCTGCGCCTCACTTCTGGCCATCTGGGCCGCAGCCGCTCTCGCCACCGCCTTCATCGTCTTCACCCGCCAGGACATGATGGGCGCCTGAGACCGAAACGAAAAATACCTACCGCGCCGCTCAGTTCGCTTTCTTTTCCTTGTCCTTCTCCAGACCGATGTAGCGGTAACCGACCTTAGCAACTCCGTGGATGATCTCGTCAGTCGTGTCGGTCGCCCCCTGCAGCTTGCGACGAAGACGCGTCACGTGGGTGTCGACGGTACGGCTGGAGAGGTTCAGATCGACTCGATAGTTCCAGACCCGCGAGAGCAGCTCGTCGCGCGGTACCACGCGATCCCGGTTCCGGAACAGATAGAGCAGCAGATCGAACTCCTTCGGCGAGAGCTTCAGCTCCTGCCCCCCGGCCCAGGCCTCCCGCGTGTCCGGGTCCATCCTCACGAGATCGTCTTCGTAGCTCTCCTTCTTCTCCCCTTCGGTGCGACGAAGCACCGCAGCGATCCGGGCAAAGACCTCCTGCAAACCGAAGGGCTTGGTGACGTAGTCATCGGCGCCACCCCGAAGGCCGCGTACCTTGTCCGTCTCCGCGCCCCGGGCAGTCAGCAGGATCACCGGGACCTTGGAGTACCTCCGGATCTCGTCCAGGACCTCGAATCCGCTTTTTTTGGGAAGCATCAGATCGAGGAGCACGAGATCGGGCGACTCGGAATGGAAGAGTTGAATCGCTTCCTCCCCATCCTTCGCCTGAAGCGTCTCGTACTGCTCGAGTCTGAGATTGATCTCGAGCCCCTGTCTCAGGCCCGCGTCATCTTCGACGATCAGTACTTTTGTCATCCCGCGTCAACCTCCGGGGAGAGTTTACCCCGAGGAACATCGTCGACGACACCCGGCGGGCCTGCGGTTCTCGGAAACATCATGGTAAATGTCGAGCCGGAGCCCTTCTTCGAGCGGACCTCCATCTTGCCGCCGTGCGCCCTCACGATCTCGCGAACCAGTGTCAGGCCGAGCCCGGCGCCACGAACCATGGCGATATCGGAGAACTCGGCGCGGTAATAGGGATCGAAAATTCTTCCCAGCTCCGCTTCATCCAGCCCGACTCCCTCATCCTCGACTGAGATTCTCACGCTGTCCGGGGTCTGGCTCAGCGTCACGGCGATCTTTCCCTGATCGGGGGAGTACTTGACGGCGTTGTCGATCAGGTTGAGCAGGGCTCGCGAGATCGCCTCACGATCCCAGTCCTGCTCGCCGACCGAGTCGTCCACGTCGAGCTCCACGCTGAAGCCCTTGCTCTCGATCCAGGATGTGTAATCGCTCAGAAGCGATCGAATCAGATCCGCCGGGCGAGCCGGAGCCCTGACGAGTTTGACTCCCTCGGCATCGAGCCGTGCCACATCGAGAACGTTCTCGACCAGGTGTGAAAGCAGCATCGTTTCGCGATGAATCGCGTTGCGGATGTCTCCACGCTGCTCGGAGCTCAGCTCCTCATCGCGGTCGAGCGTCTCGATTCCGAGGCGGATCATCGACAGCGGCGTTCTCAGCTCGTGACTCACGTTCGCAACCAGCGCTTCGCGAAGTCTCACCGCATTCCGCTCCTCGGTCAGACTCTTCAGGATCAGACTGCCTGCGAGCAGCAGAAGAAACAGAGCGATCAGTGCCGTCGAAATGCTGACGAAACGAGGATTCTGAAAGCCCGAGCCGGAGAACCGGTCGTCGATCGACGCACGGACTGCCCAGCCTTCCAGCGGAGGCTGCAATGGAACGGTCACCGCATAGCCGGATCCGGACGATTCGAACCGCCCCTCCGTCAGCTCCGCCGTCACGATCTCGACCGTCGACCGCCGGCGGATCTCCTCCGCATCGCGCGATCCCTCGCCATGGGTATCCTCCACATCGATCAGCGCGTCACCCCGGGCGATTCTGAGCAACAGCTCCCTGTCGAATTTATACCGGACAGCCCCGCCAGCCGAGTAGAACTCACCGTCTTCGCTCTCCGATGACGAGCGCCGCCGGCTGACGTAAACCGAGCCGGATGGATCGCCATCAGGGAGCCAGATCGCCGAGATGACCCAGGGATGCCTGTCGATCCAGGCGTTCATCTCGTCGTAGCCCACCGAGCCGCTTTCCGACTCGACCTCCCGCCAGTCGGCGGCGGCCGAGTTGATCATCCTTGCGGCATCGGCATCCACGCGCCGCGCCGCGATCTCGGCGGCGCTGTGAAGGTACTCCACCGTGAACGATTCGAGTCCTCGCTCCATCTTCGTGGCGACGCGCACGGATACCCATGAGAGCGTCACGAAAACCACGGAGACGATCGCGAATGCGAGTACGACCGAGACTCGCCGATCAGGAGCAAGGCGCGGCATGACGCCTCAAAGTCTAATGGCCTTCGGAGTCGTCGTGCTGCTTCGCCAGGTGATTGGCGACGATCTGCTCGATCCGCTCCGGGGGGAGGGGTGCAAGCCGGGCGTGAAGCCGCAGAAGCTCACCGAGCCGGACGACGACGATGGTCAGATCCCGTCCGTTGTCCCGGGGGTTGAGATAGCGCTTGATCTGTGAAGGACTCTTTCCCCGGCAATCGTGACCGTTGATCCCGATGATGCGATCGCCTGCGTCGAGCCCCGCCCTCTCCGCCGGACTCTCCTCGTCGACGTCCGTGATGACGGTCCCCCAGCGACCGGGCGCGAGGGTGACCCCGAGATACATCTTGTCGGCGAGAATTGATCGCATCTGCGCTTCGCACTCATGGGCGGGCGCCTTACACTTCCTGCCTTCTGCACCCACCGGGCTCGACATTGCCGCGAGCACAACCAGCACGCCTGCGAGCCGGCCCTGACGATTGACGTTCATCAACCCTGCAAAGGATCGCATCAAACAGTTTCATTCCGATTTTGGCATTCCGCGGGGTGACGGAACGCAAAATCCTCATCTAGCCTGCCGCGACGAGACGATCGCTCGAGAAAACTCTCTTCAACCACAGGCCCGTGTGGCTGTCGGAGACGCTGGAGACCGCCTCCGGCGAGCCCTGAGCCACGATCTTTCCCCCACCACGCCCCCCTTCAGGCCCGAGGTCGATCAGCCAGTCCGCGGTCTTCAGCACATCCAGATTGTGCTCGATGATCACCACCGTGTTCCCCTTCCCGACGAGCCCGTGCATCAGTCCAACGAGTTTTGCCACATCGTCGAAATGGAGCCCGGTCGTCGGCTCATCCAGAATGTAGAGGGTCTTGCCGGTCGAGCGCTTCGACAGCTCCTTGGCGAGCTTGACCCGCTGCGCTTCCCCTCCCGAGAGCGTCGTTGCGGGCTGCCCCAGACGGATGTACCCGAGACCCACTTGGTTGAGCGTATCGAGCACCCGGTGGATCCTCGGCACATTCTCGAATACCTCCAGCGCCCTCTCCACCGGCATTTCGAGAATCTCGGATATCGAAAGACCCTTGTAATGCACCTGAAGGGTCTCGCGGTTGTACCGCTTCCCGCCGCACACCTCGCAGGTCACATAGATGTCGGGGAGGAAGTGCATCTCGATCTTGACCTGGCCGTCGCCGCGGCACGACTCGCAGCGGCCGCCCTTGACGTTGAACGAGAACCGCCCCGGCTTCCAGCCGCGCATCCTCGCTTCGGGCACCCGGCTCATCAGGTTCCGGATCTCGGTGAAGACGCCCGTGTAGGTCGCCGGATTCGAGCGCGGCGTCCTTCCGATCGGCGACTGATCGATGTTGATGATCTTGTCGATCTGGTCGAGCCCCTCGATCGATTCGTGTTCCCCCGGCACTGCCACGCTCCGGTAGATCTCCCGAGCGACCGCTTTGTAGAGGATCTCGTTCACCAGTGTCGATTTTCCGGAGCCGGATACGCCACTCACCGCGACGAAGAGCCCCAGCGGTATCTCGACATCGATATTTTTCAGATTGTTCTCACGTGCTCCGAGAATCCTGAGTTTCGCCTCGCCCGGCTCCCGCCGTTCCTCGGGAATCGCAATCGATCGGCGCCCCGTCAGGTAGTCCGCCGTCAGGGAGCGCTCGTATCTCACGACCTCTTCCATTGTCCCCTCGGCCACGATCTCTCCCCCGTGCTCTCCCGCGCGAGGACCGAGGTCGATGACGTGATCCGCGGTGGCAATCGTCTCTTCGTCGTGCTCGACGACGAGCACCGTATTGCCGAGATCGCGAAGCCCGAGCAGCGCATCGAGAAGGCGGCGGTTGTCGCGCTGGTGCAGCCCGATCGAGGGCTCGTCGAGGACGTAGAGCACACCCATCAGGCGGGATCCGATCTGGGTTGCGAGCCGGATGCGCTGCGCCTCTCCTCCCGCAAGCGTCGCCGCTGCCCGATCCAGAGAAAGGTACGCAACCCCGACCTCGGAGAGAAAATGAAGCCGGTCGCGGATCTCCTGGAGGACCTTCCCTGCGATTGCCTGGTCGCGCTCGCTCAGCCGGATCGCTGAGAAGAACTCGCGCGCATCACCGAGCGACATCGCGACCACCGAGTCGATCGATTTCCCCGCGAAGGTCACCGCCAGCGCCTCCGGTTTGAGGCGCCGTCCGCCACAGTCCGTGCACTCCTGCGCCGTCATGAATTTCTCGAGCTCGGACCGGAGATCGTCCGATTCCGCCTCCAGGTACCGGCGGCTGATCATCGGGAGCAGGCCATCGAAAGTTCCCTTGTAGCTGTAGCGGCTCTTCTCCCCCTTGTAGCGGAATCGCATCTCGGCGTCGGAACCCTCCATGATGGCGGTCCGGATCTTCGCGGTGAGCTTCGACCACGGTGTCGTCGCTTTTCCGCCGAGGTGCGAGACGAGCTGCTCGATCTGCCGGATGCGCCAGTTCGAGGCGCCTTCGTTCCATAGAGCGATGGCGCCCTTCGCGATCGAGCGGCTGTCGTCGGGAATGATCTTGCGAGGGTCCGGCTGCAGAATTCGTCCGAGCCCCGAGCATGCGCTGCACGCTCCGTAAGGGGAGTTGAACGAGAAGAGGCGGGGCGTGACCTCGCCGATCGACACGCCGCAGTCGGGACAGGAGAACTTCTCGGAGAGGAGCTCCTCCCTTCCGTCCTCGGCGTAGAGGATCTTGACGAGCCCGCTTCCGACCTTCGAGGCGGTCTCGAGCGACTCGGCCAGACGGCTTCCGAGCTCCTCCTTCATCACGAGCCGGTCGATGACGACGTCGATGTCGTGCTTCTTCTGCTTGTCGAGCGTCGGCGGGTCGGCGAGCTCGATCATCTCTCCGTCGACGACCGCCCGCGTGAATCCCTGCTTGACGAGCTGCTCCATCTGCTTCCTGTATTCGCCCTTCTTTCCGCGCACGAACGGGGCGAGAATCGTGAACTTCGTTCCGGGAGCGAGCGTCATCAGCCGCTCGGTCATCTGCTGGACCGATTGCGGCGCGATCGCCTTGCCACAGTTGGTGCAGTGGGGCTGGCCCACGGAGGCCCAGAGGAGACGCATGTAGTCGTAGATCTCGGTGAGGGTTCCGACTGTCGAGCGGGGGTTCTTCGAGGTCGTCTTCTGCTCGATCGAGATCGCCGGGGAGAGACCCTCGATCGAGTCGACGTCGGGCTTTTCCATCTGCTCGAGGAACTGTCGGGCATAGGCGCTCAGCGATTCGACGTAGCGGCGCTGCCCCTCGGCAAAAACCGTGTCGAACGCGAGCGAGCTCTTGCCTGAGCCGCTGACACCGGTGATGACGGTGAGCTTGTTGCGGGGGATGACGACGTCGATGTTCCTGAGGTTGTGCTCGCGGGCGCCGCGTACGATGATCGATTCCATGGACACGTCACCCAACGTGAGTCTCGGGGCGACCATTTCCGGTACCTAAAAGACAGAAAGGCGGGGCCCCGGCCACGCCTTTTCAGTCTGATCGATGTGATTCAGCGGATCAGGCGCCGACCTGCTTCGCGACTTCCTCCGCGAAGTTCTCTGCGCGCTTCTCGAGCCCTTCGCCGAGCTTGAAGCGGGTGAAGGTGAGGATCTCGCCCTTGCCCCCGAGCTCCTTCCCCTTGCTCTCGACGTACTTGCCCACCGTTTTCGACTCGTCCTTGACGAACTCCTGCTCGACCAGCACGACTTCCTGGTACCACTTCTCGAGCTTGCCGGAGACGATCTTGTCGACGAACTCGGCCGGCCGCCCCGAGGCGAGCGCCTGGGTCTTCGCGATGTCCCGCTCGTTGGCCAGGACGTCGTCGGTGACCTCGGATCTCGTCGTGAAGCGCGGATCGAGCGCCGCGGCATGCATCGCCACGTCCGTCGCAACGGTTTTCCACTCTTCGGCATCGCCGCCTTCGTGCTTCAGCTTGACGAGCACGCCGACGCGGCCGTTCGAGTGAAGGTACGAGCCGATGACCTCATCATCCTTCGCCTCGAATCGCTCGAAGCGGCGGAGCGAGATGTTTTCGCCGATCTTCGCGATCTTCGAGCTGATCTCCTCGCGGAAGGTCTGGCCACCGGGCCCTTTGGCATCCAGCACCTGCTCGACGTTCTGGTAATCGTTGTCGAGGATCGCCTTCGTCAGGCTCTGGAGAAGCGCCTGGAAATCGTCGTTCCGAGCGACGAAGTCGGTCTCGCAGTTGAGCTCGACCATCGCGGCCTCGCGGTCGCGGGCCTCGATCGAGATCAGGCCCTCGCTCGTGATCCGGCCCGCCTTCTTGTTGGCTGCGGCGAGACCCTTCTTCCGAAGGATCGTGACCGCCTCTTCCATGTCGCCGTTCGACTCGACGAGTGCCTTCTTGCAGTCGAGCATTCCCGCGCCCGTACGCTCGCGCAGGTCGCGGATCATGTCAGCAGTGACGTCTGCCATTGGTATACCTCCTGGGGTTGGGAAGCGGGCGGGTCTTCGGAATCGAGACCCGCCCGGAGTTCGCGTTGTGGAGTGGAGCGCCGCCGGCTCAGTTGACCGGGACGGCCGTTTCACCGGCCTTGGCTTCTTCGGCGGGAGGCATCGGAGCCTCCTCGTCTTCGTCCTCTTCACGGCCTTCTTCGGCCATGTACTCCTCTTCAGCAATCCGGTAACCCTCGAGCACCGAGTCGGCCATCTTCGAGGTGAAGAGCCGGATTGCCCGGATCGCGTCGTCGTTGCCCGGAATGATGTAGTCGATTCCATCCGGGTCGCAGTTCGTGTCGACGACCGCCACGATCGGAATCTCCAGTTTCTTCGCCTCTCTGACCGCGATGTGTTCCTTGCGCGGATCGATGACGAAGATCGCATCGGGAAGGTCTTCCATTTCCCGGATGCCGAGGAGATTCTTCTCGAGCCGCTGTTTCTCGTTGTCCATGGCGGCTCGCTCTTTTTTCGACATTTCCTTTTCTTCATCCGCGAGGGTGCGCTCGAGCTCTTTGAGGCGCTCGATCGATTTCCTGACCGTGATGAAGTTGGTGAGTGTGCCACCGAGCCAGCGGTTGTTCACGAAGAACATTCCGCAGCGGTTCGCTTCTTCGACGACGGCATCCTGCGCCTGGCGCTTGGTGCCGACGAAAAGGACGCGTTTGCCCTGTGATGCGAGATCGGTGACGAACGAGGAAGCTTCTCTGAAGAGCTTGAGCGTCTTCTGCAGATCGATGATGTAGATCCCGTTACGCTTGCCGAAGATATATCGCTTCATCTTCGGATTCCAGCGGCGGGTCTGATGACCGAAATGGACGCCAGCTTCCAATAGCTCTTTCATCGTGATGGAAACTGCCAATGGATCCTCCTGAAAATTTGATTGATGAGAAAAAAGAGACAGGGATGGACGCCCATCCCTGCCCCGGTTTTACACGATCTGGTGGCCGATTCGCATCAGCGCTTCGAGAACTGGAAGCGCGCCCTCGCGCCCTTCTGTCCGTACTTTTTCCGCTCCTTCATGCGAGGGTCGCGGGTCAGAAGGCCTGCCTTCTTGAGGCGCGGCCGAAGCTCGGAGTTGTACTCGAGCAGTGCGCGTGCGATTCCGTGTCGGATCGCACCGGCCTGCCCCGAGGGTCCGCCGCCGGCTACGCTGATCTGGATGTCGAAATGGTCGCCCGTCTCGGTCAGCGACAGCGGCTGTTTGATGATCATCTTGAGGACTTCATTCGGAAAGTATGCATCGATGTCGCGACCGTTCACCACGATGGCTCCCGATCCGTTTCGGAGATAGACCCGCGCCGTCGAGCTCTTTCTTCTTCCGGTTCCGTAATGCTCTGCCAATGTCGTCTCCTTTATTTGGCCAGCTCGACCGTCTCGGGCTGCTGCGCCTGGTGAGGATGCTCGGGTCCGGTGTAGACCTTGAGCTTCTTGATCATCTTCCGGCCGAGGCGGCTCTTGGGAAGCATCCCCTTGACGGCTTTCTCGATCGCGAAGGCAGGCTTTTCCGCAAGCATCACTTTCGCCGTGGTGGTTTTCAAAGCTCCCGGGTAGCCGGAGTGCCGGTGATAAAGCTTCTTGTCCGCTTTCTGGCCGGTGAGGACGATCTTGTCGGCATTGATCACGATCACGTGATCCCCGGTATCGAGAAAGGGCGTCCACGTCGGCTTGTTCTTCCCCGACAGAATCCTCGCCACCTCAGTGCAGAGCCGCCCGAGAACCAGACCCTCCGCGTCGATCAGATGCCAGCGGGGCTCGATGTCTCCCTGCTTCGGTACATAGGTACGCATTTCTTTTTCACTCTCTCCAGTCGAATTGATGATCGCGGGATCGGCGGTACGGGGCGCCTGTCTCGAAATCGTCCCGCCATCCGGCGGGCATGGCTCGTCCATCGCCCCGGAGGGGCGGAACGGCAACCACTGCGAACATCCCTTCGGAGCGAGATCATTCCCCGGAAGGGAGGGAGGCCTTCCGCCTGGCCGAGGCCTCGGCAGCAAGGCCTTCGATGATCGATCGCGCGGTGCCGGGTCCCCCGTAGACCAAACCGGTGTAAATCTGGATCAGATCGGCTCCCGCATCGAGCTTCAACGAGGCGTCGTCGAGATCCATGATTCCACCGACCCCGACGATCGGATAGTCAGGCCCGGCCAGTTGCCTCACCTTGCGCAGAACAGCCGTCGACCGGGCAAAAAGAGGGGCGCCCGACAGGCCGCCTCTCTGCCGGGCGGGCTCGGGGATCACACTGTGATCGGTCGTCGTATTCGTGGCGACGATTCCGTCCGCGAGCTCCCGGCTCACCTCGACCACCCCCTCGATCCCTTCGTCGTCGAGATCCGGGGAAAGCTTGACCAGTACCGGGTGGGTCCCCTCTCCTCTCACGAAGACGGCTCGCTCGCGCTCCTCCGCGATCTCCTCGAGAATCCTCCTCAGATTCTCGGTCCTCTGCAGATTCCTCAGGCCCGGCGTGTTGGGCGACGAAACATTGACGACGACTCCGTCGGCCCATGGCGCCACGACGTCGAATGTCTTCCGGTAGGCAGCCGGCGCGTCCTCCGGCTTGACCTCCCGGTTCTTACCGATATTCACGAACAGGGGAATCGGGATCGCGAGGTCGGTCCACCGTTTGAGCCTCTGCCTGACGGCCGCGGCGCCCTCGTTGTTGAAGCCCAGACGGTTGACGAGGGCGTTCTGGTGGGGAAATCTGAAAATCCGCGGCTTCGGGTCGCCCTTTTGCGGATTGAGCGTGACCGTCCCGACCTCGAGGAAGCCGAATCCGAGCGCTTCCAGAAAGGGAATCATGTCGGCGCTCTTGTCGAAGCCGGCTGCCAGCCCAAGCGGGTTGCGGAACCGGAGATTCCACACTTTCCGCTCGATTCCGGGAGTCTGCCGTCCGGAATACCGCTCTCGAATCAGCGACAGGACTGCTCCGCTCGTCCCCGCCTTCCTCGCTCCCCACCTGGCCAGCTCGTGAGCCAGCTCCGGATCCATCCTGAAGAGTACCGGCCTCAGAAGGTTGTTCCAAAGTGCCCCGCCCATTCTCAGCCCTCGCCGATTCCCGCGAGATCCCGGATCTGCGACACGCGCGTCGACAACGACTCCACCCGAAATCCGGTCGTCCTCGCAGCTCTGGCAATGAGAGGAACTCCGGATTTCAGTTCCGGACCATGGCCTCGGCCGGTCAACGCGACCCGGAGCGCCATGAAGAGCGGCTTCCCCTTGATCCCGCTCGCCTCGCGGACCCTCTCCGACATTTCTCGGAACTGATCCGGCGTCACGGGCGGTCCGTACGCATCGAGATCGTCGGCCAGGCACCTGAGGACGACATGCGTCGACTCTGCGCCGAGGACCTCAGCGGCCTCGGGATCGGTGAGCACGGTCTTTGGTTCCCACAGGATCAGTGCTTCGAGCTCCCGCGGAATCTCGACCGTCCTCTGAGTGGAAGTGCGAACCAGGTCGATGGCGTCCCGGAGCCAGCCCATCAGCTCGTCATTCGTGGATTCGATCCAGCCTCGCGACTCAAGCATCGGAAGGATTTCCGTCGCGAGCTCATCGAGATCCGCAGCCCGGATGTATTCACCATTCATCCATTCCAGCTTCGCGACGTCGAAGATTGCCGGCGCCGGATTGACACGTGCCAGATCAAACACTTCCCCGGCCTCCTCGCGACTGAATATCTCCTTCCCGTCGGGGTGAGCCCATCCGAGCAGCGTGAGGTAGTTGAAGAGCGCCTCCGGAAGGATGCCTCCCTCCAGAAACGACGCCACCGAGGTCGATCCGTGACGTTTCGAGAGCTTGGACCGGTCCTCGCCGAGAATCAGTGAGACGTGGGCAAACTCCGGCGGAGCCCAGTCGAGACCGCGGCTGATCAGAACCTGCCTATGGGTGTTGGTCAGATGCTCGTCGGCGCGGATCACGTGGGTGATGTTCATGTCGTGATCGTCGACGACGACCGAAAAGTTGTACGTCGGCATCCCGTCGGCGCGCATGATGATGAAGTCTCCCAGAGAGTCGGGCTTCCAGGTGACCTCCCCACGGATCAGGTCGTGGATCGTCACTTCGGCGTCGAACGGCCAGTCTTCCCCAGGCTGCGGAACGTGAAACCGGAACGCGCTCGGCTTTCCGGCGGCCAGGGCGGCGTCGATTTCCTCGCCCCGAAGGCGAAAGCACGTCAGATCGTAGTGAGGAGGCTTTCCTGCCTGGTGGCTCAGTTGTCGTTTCCGCTCGAGGGTCTCCTCGTCACAGAAACAGTGGTAGACGAGATCGTTGTTGACGAGCGACTCGACTGCTTCTTTGTACCGCTCCAGTCGCTCCGACTGCCTGAAAGGCGCTGCCAGTCCACCGATGTCCGGACCCTGGGACCAGTCGATCCCGAGCGCCTTCAGATCTTCGATGACCTTCGCTTCGGACTCTCGAGTGGACCGCTCCCGATCGGTGTCTTCAATCCGCAGCAACATCTCCCCTCGCTGGCTCCTGGCGTAGAGCCAGTTGAAGATTGCCGTGCGCGCTCCGCCGACGTGGAGATGTCCGGTCGGCGATGGCGCGAATCTCGTCCGAACTCGGCCCATCGTCTCAGGATCGGGGCGCTGCTGCGATCGATACGACCGCAATCGCGCACAATCCCTCTCCACGACCCGTGAATCCGAGCCCATCCGTGGTCGTTGCTTTCACCGACACGCGTTCCATACTCACAGCAAGGATATCTGCAATCGACTGCCGGATCCGGAGGCGGACAGGCGCAACCCGCGGATGATTTCCGATGATCGTGACGTCGACACCGGTCAGTACACCGCCCGACTCCTCGAGCCGGCGCATCGCTTCTTCCACGAAGAGGTGCGAGCTCGCGTTCTCCCATTGAGGATCATCCGATGGAAAGATCGAGCCGATGTCTCCCTGAGCGAGGGCGCCGAGAATCGCATCGGTGATCGCGTGCAGGACGACGTCGGCGTCGCTGTGCCCGGCGAGCCCTCCGTCAGGAGAGAGCTGCAGTCCTCCGAGCATGAGTGGCCGTTCGTGATCGAATCGATGAACGTCGATTCCATGTCCGACGCGAATGTCCTGGTTCACGAGCGGCTCCATTGTTCGTAATTCCGCTCGGCCCACTCGAGGTCCGCGGCGGTCGTGATCTTCAGATTTCCCTCGTCCCCTTCGACCGTGCGAACCTTGATCCCGTAGCTCGCCACCAGAGCGGCTTCGTCCGTCGAGATGTTCCCTTCATGCCAGGCGCGCTCGATGACCGAGGCCAGCAGCTCCGTCTGAAAGCACTGAGGCGTCTGCGCGCGAACGATCGAGTCGCGATCGAGGGTCGACTCGACCTCGTTCCCGTCGACCCTGTGAAGGGTTTCGGTCACGTGGATCACCGGGATGGCAGCACCAAATTCTTCGGCAAGCTCGAGCAGAGTCCGGAGCGTACTCATCCTGAAGAACGGGCGGACCGCATCATGAATGGCCACCAACCTCACGGCCGGGTCGACGACGCGCATCGCGTTCATGACCGAGGCCTGACGCGTTTCCCCGCCGGTGACCCATTCGACATCCTCCCATCGTCGCTGTTCGGCAAGCGCCGGCCAGCGGGTGTCGTCCTCCGACACCGCGACGATGATCCGTCCCGCGAGACCGCTGCGGAGAAAGCGGTCGATCGTACGGGCGATCAGCGGCTCTCCGCGAAGAAGAGAATACTGCTTCGGGACTGGACCACCGAAACGCACTCCCCGACCTGCCGCGGGAATGACCACTGTGCAATTCATCCGGATGATCCATCCTGGGAAATCGTTCGATCTGCGGCTCGCCAGATGAAAGGCTGAGCGATCGGCGGGTTCTCCCGCGACTGCCGGCAGAGAACGGAAATCTCAGACTTCCATGATCTCCGACTCTTTCCTGGCAAGGCTTTCGTCGACCTTGCCGACCCAGAGGTCGGTCTGCTTCTGAACTGCGTCATGGGCCCGCTTTTCATCGTCTTCGGAGATCTCGTGGTCCTTCTGAAGCTTCTTGAGCTTGTCGTTGGCATCGCGCCGAACCTGTCGAATCGCAGTCCGTGATTCCTCGGAGAGCTGGTGCGCCTTCCTGGAGATTTCCTTTCGCCGCTCTTCGCTGAGCGCAGGAATCGGTACACGAACGATCTTGCCGTCGTTGGTCGGATTGAAACCGAGCCCGGCATTCATGATCGCCTTCTCGATGGCTCCGACCATCGATGCTTCCCACGGCTGGATGACGATCATCGTCGGCTCGGGCACGTTCATCGATGCCACCTGATTCAGCGGCGTGGGAGTTCCGTAGTAATCGACTGTGATTCCGTCGAGCATTGCCGTCGATGCCCGTCCGGTCCGCAGATGTCTGAACTCTTCATGAAGATGATCGACCGCCTTCTCCATCCGCTGTTCGCTGTCTTTCAGAATCTCGTCGATCGTCATGCTCATCTCTCCCCATTATCGGTCACGAGCGACCCGATCTGTTCGCCCATGGCGACACGCCGGATGTTTCCCGGCTGGGTCATGGCGAACACACAGATCGGGATCGAGCTTCCTCTTGCAAGATCGATCGCCGATGCGTCCATGACTTTCAGTCCCATCTCGAGCGCCTTCTGATAGCTGATCACGGGCAGTTTGACGGCATCCGGGTTGGTATTCGGATCAGCAGTGTAGATGCCGTCTACCTTCGTCGCCTTGAGAATCAGCTCGCATCCGAGCTCGGCAGCGCGAAGGGCGGCCGCCGAATCCGTCGTGAAGAACGGGTTTCCAGTTCCCGCCGCGCAGATCACTACACGGCCCTTCTCCAGATGGCGAACCGCTCGCCTTCTGATGAAAGGTTCCGCGACCTCCTCGATGTGAATTGCGGAGGTCACGCGCGTGACCACACCACGATGCTCGAGCGCATTCTGGAGCGCCAGTCCGTTGATCACCGTGGCGAGCATCCCCATGTGATCGCCCACCGCCCGATCGATTCCCTGGCTCGCCGCGTTCATACCCCTGAAGATGTTACCGCCACCGATCACCACGGCGCACTCGACTCCGAGCTCGACGACCGACTTGATCTCGTCGGCGACGTCGGAGAGGGTATCGGGATCGATCCCGTACGAGCTGCTCCCCATCAGAGCCTCTCCGGAGAGCTTGAGCATGATTCTCTTGTATTTCGGTGTCGCTTTCCCGCTTTGCATCGCCGCGAACTATACACCCACGCTCTCGACGACCCATTGACCGTAGGAGTTTCCCACCGAGGAGGGATCGAGCACGATCAGCTCGGGTACGTCGTAAGGGTGACCGTCCTCGAAGTAGCTCTCGATTCGCCGGGCCCCTTCGACCGTGGTCTTGATGACGAGCAGGAACTCTGCTGCGGTCTCGACCCGCCCTTCCCATCTGTAAACGGAGTGGATGCCCGGTACCAGATTGACGCATGCCGCCAAACCCCGCTCGACGAGGTCGTTGGCGAGCGCTTTCGCCGCGCTCTCCTCGTCGATCGTGGTCAGAAGGACGGCCACGTCACTCGATGGCGTCATCAGATCCCCCGTCTTCAATTGGTCCGCCCAGGTCGATCGTCCGCAGCCGCAGCGCATTGCCGATGACCGAAACGGAGCTGAAACTCATGGCAGCTGCCGCAACCATCGGACTGAGCAGTATTCCGATTACCGGATAGAGAACGCCCGCCGCAATCGGAATGCCGAGCGCGTTGTATACGAAAGCGAAGAAGAGATTCTGGCGGATGTTGCGAACCGTGGCCTCGCTCAGCCTGCGAGCCCTCAGGACGCCGCGAAGATCTCCCCGCAGAATCGTGACATCGGCGGCCTCGAGCGCGACGTCGGTGCCGGTTCCCATCGCGATACCGATGTGGGCACGGCTCAGCGCCGGGGCATCGTTGATTCCGTCTCCCGCCATCGCGACGATGTGGCCTTCCTTCTCGAGAGCCTCGACCACTTCGACTTTTCTCTCCGGCACCACCTCGGAGAACATCTCGTCGATTCCGAGACGGCGCGATACGACCTCGGCCGTGGTCCGGCTGTCGCCCGTGACCATGACCACGCGAATTCCATCGCCCTTCAGCTCGCGGATGAGTTCGACTGCTTCCTCCCGAATCGGATCGCTGATGCCGAGAAGGCCGGCGACCTTCCGATCGACGGCAACGTAGACGACGGTCTGCCCGTCGCGACGCAGGTGCTCCGATTCCGATTCGTACACTCCGGGGTCGATCTTCCTTTCGCGGAGAAATGCGAGGTTCCCGGCGATTACCTCGTGGCCGTCAACGCGCCCCGCTACTCCCTTCCCGGTCACAGACTCGAACCCACTCACCTCTTCGAACTTCACACCTCGCTGTTCGGCGCCTCTGGTAATGGCCTCGGCAATCGGATGCTCGCTCGCCCGCTCGAGGCTCGAGGCGAGGCGAAGAAGCTCGGAGCTGTCGAGGTCGTCATGGCTCAGAACCGAGGTCAGGGCCGGCCGCCCGATCGTGAGTGTGCCGGTTTTGTCGACCGCGAGCGCGCTGATCCTTTTCATCGTCTCGATCGCCTCGGCGTTGCGGAACAGGACACCGGACGATGCCGCGCGCCCCGTTGCAACCATGATCGATATCGGCGTCGCGAGTCCCAGCGCCCAGGGGCAGGCGATGATGAGGACGCCGATTGCGCTCACGATCGCGAACCCGAGGGCGTCGACCGATCCGATCGAGAGCCACACGATGAATGTCGCAATCGCCGCAATTACCACGAAAGGAACGAACCACGCGGCCACCTGATCCGCAATTCGCTGAATCGGCGCGCGGCTCCTCTGCGCCTCGGAGACCATTCGGACGATCCGGGCCAGCAGCGTATCGGAACCGACTTTTTCGGCGCGCATCACGAACGAGCCACTTCCGTTGATCGTCCCGGCAGCAACCTCGCTCCCTGTCGTTTTCGCCACCGGCATCGGCTCGCCCGAGATCATCGATTCATCTACGGACGACTCTCCGCTCTCGACCCGACCATCGACCGGAATCCTCTCTCCCGGCCGGACTCGCAGGAGATCGCCGGAACCCACCTTCTCGAGCGGAACGTCCCTTTCCGTACCGTCGTTCTCGACGAGACGCGCCGTGGGCGGCGCCAGATGGAGCAGCGCGCGTACCGCGTCCCCCGTTTTCCGCCGCGCTTTCAGCTCGAGCACCTGACCGAGAAGCACGAGAGTCACGATCACTGCGGCAGACTCGAAGTAGAGACCGATCATTCCATTCGGACCGCGGAGGCTTTCAGGGAAGAGTCCGGGGAGCAGAACCGCGACCAGGCTGTAGAGAAAAGCCGCGCCGGTTCCGAGACCGATCAGCGTGAACATGTTGAGCCGCATCGTCCGAATCGAGATTGCCGCTCTTTCGAAGAAGGGCCAGCCACCCCACAGTACGACGGGCGTCGCCAGAAGAAGCTCGAGCAGCCCCTTTCCGAACGGCAGATCGAGACGATCGACGATCGTCGAGGGACCCATTGCGATCACGACCAGAGGGATCGTCAGGATCGCCGAGATCCAGAATCGGATCGTCATCGAACGCAGCTCCGGATCAGGACCCTCGTCGCGCGTGATCGTCATCGGCTCGAGCGCCATTCCGCATATCGGGCACGGACCCGGGTGGTCCTGCTTCACCTCCGGATGCATCGGGCAGGTCCACATCATCGGCTCTCCCGACCCGACCGCATCGGATTGCTTCGCGTCGTCTCCCGCCTCGAACTTCGCCATACAGCCCTTCGAGCAGAAGTAATAACGCTCTCCATCACGAACCGAGGAGCCTGCAGCGTTCTCCGGGCGAATCGTCATCCCGCAGACGGGATCGATCTGCTTTTCATCCGTAGCTGTGCTCAATCCTCAACCTCGAAGCCTCGAGTCAAACGCCGCTCATGATATCCGGCCCGCGCACGCTCGTGCTCGGCGCCCGATCCTGCCCGGATGCTGAACGTTCCGCCAGGTCAATCTGCATCCTTGGTTCCAGACTCGTACGGTAACCCAACCGGAAGCGCGTGCTAGCATTTGTCCGAAGGAGAACACATCCATGAAACCCTCCACGCTGACCCCCCTACTCCTCATCCTGACCGGCCTTGCGTTCGCTCCACATCTCGAGGCTCAGTTCCAGACTCCGCAGGCGAGCCCGAGAGCGAGCATCTCCCAGACCGTCGGCCTGACCGATGTCGAGGTCGACTACAGTCGGCCGGGCGTCAAGGGTCGAGTCATCTGGGGTGAGCTCGTCCCGTACGAGACCCTCTGGAGAACGGGGGCGAATGCGGCAACCACGATCGAGTTCAGCAGAGACGTCGTCTTCGAAGGGAAGGCGGTCAAAGCCGGTCGCTACGCCCTCTTCACGATTCCCAGAGAAGGCGCATGGACGGTGATCCTGAACGGAAACCCCGACCAGCCTGGCACCAGCCAGTACGACGAGTCCCTCGATGTGGCGAGAGTCGAGATCGTTCCGACGCGTACGCCGGCGCCCGTAGAGCGGATGACCTTCGTGTTTCCCACGGTCGGCGACGATGAGGCAGTCCTCCGGCTCGAGTGGGAGCGGCTGGCGCTCCCGATGCGCATCGAGGTGGACACGAGCGACCAGGTGATCGAGTCCGCCCGCGCGGCCATCGCCAGAATGCGCGACTGGCGGGTCCCGTATCGGGCAGCCGTGTATGCGCTCGAGGCGGGTTTGATCGATGAGGAGGTGCTCGGCTGGACCGAAGTCGCACTCGACATCGAAGAGAATTACCCGACGCTGAGTCTCAGGGCCCGGGCGCTCGAGCAGGCGGGACGAACGAGCGAGGCTCTCGCGACCGCGCGGCGTGCCCTCGAGGTGGCGGCAACCATGGAAAGGCGCCCCGACGTCTCGGCGACTGAGGCTCTGATTCGCCGGCTCGAACGCTGACGGTTTTCGCGGCATGAATCACGACCGCATCGATGCGGGAGTGCGGCCTCAGTCGTCGACAGGAGCCTCGTCTTCGTCCGAGTCCCCGTAGACGTAGTAGGCCGCACAGCCCTCCGAGCAGAAGACTGCGCCTCTCATCCGGTGCCCGCAGTCGGGGCAGAAGTAACGATGGCACATGCGGCATCGCTCCAGATTGGCGACTTCTTCCGAGATACCGCATTCGATGCACTGCTGGGTGAGCTCCAAGATGGATCCCTTTCCCGGGCCGGCTCCCGCAAGAGGAATCTGCCTCCTGTCGCGGGCGTTCAGTATAGCCCGCCGGGTATGATGGAAACGGTGTGGCGGTGTAGCTCAGCTGGTTAGAGCGGGCGTCTCATAAGCGCTAGGTCCGCGGTTCGAGTCCGCGCACCGCCACCAACTCTTCCACATGTCCGAAGTTCGCGCGAGGATCCGGCGGTTCCTGGACGAGCTGAATCCTCCGGTTCGACGTCTCATCGTCGCATTCTCCGGAGGCGGCGACTCGACTGCTCTTCTCACCCATCTCGCCGGAGAGTCGGGCTCCGGAATCGATCTTCTCGCGGTCCACATCAACCACCGCCTCCGCGGTGCGGAATCGGATGAGGACGAAGCCTGGGCCTGCGCGTACGCCGCGGACCTGGGGGTCGATTTCGAATCCGTCGTCGCGGAGCCCGATCCCGAAGTCATCCGTCGGAGCGGCGTCGAGGCGGCCGCGCGCACGGCGCGGTATGCCGCACTCGAAGACGTTCGGGCCCGGCTCCGATTCGACTACATTGCAACGGCTCACGTGCTGGAGGACCAGGCCGAGACTGTCCTGATGAAGCTGCTCGATCGCGGAAACATCTTCTCTCTGCGAGGGATCCGTTCGCGACGTGGCCGGCTCATCCGGCCGGTTCTCGACATGCCGCGAAGCGCCCTGGTCGATCTCCACTCGAGCTCCGGAGTGACGGCCCGGCGTGACCGGATGAACTTCGATCGGAGGTTTCTGAGGCCGAGGGTCCGTCACGAGATCCTTCCGCTTCTCCGGGAACAATCGGAATCGATCGACGAGCAGCTGTCGGCCGTTGCGAATGCGGTTGACGCGCTGTTCGAGAGCTCCCGCTCCGCGATCGCGGAGGTATCCGTCGTCTGGCATCGGGCGGAAAGCTCCTCGACGATTCCGATTTCCGCACTGCCGGACGAGCCGTGGCTGCTGCATGAGGTTCTGGCGCGGGAGCTCCGAAGATTCCGTCCTAAAGGACGAAATATCAGCCTGTCACGCTTGGAGCGGGAGCTCGGTCGTGGCGGGAAGGTCTCCGTGGGCGAGGGAATCGACGCGATCCTTCGCGCCGGCGAGCTGACACTCGTCGACACGGCGGTGACCGTTGCTCCCTGGAGCTACCCCGTCGTCATCGGAGAGCCGCGCGCCGTGCCGGACATCGCCGCGACGGTAACGGTCGAGCTCGCTCCCGGGGATCACACAGAGGCGACGACCAACGACCAGCGGACGACCCAGCTCCTGGGCCTCGAGACCGCGGGAGGCGAAATCGAGCTCCGAAACCGCCGGCCGGGCGACCGGTTTCAACCCCTCGGCATGACCGGGCACCGGAAGCTCAAGGACGTCCTGATCGATCGGCGCGTTCCGCGCTCCGAGCGAGACCGCATTCCACTGCTCGTCATCGACGGAGTCGTCGCCTGGATTCCCGGAGTCGAAGTCTCCGAGCGATTCCGTGTCGAAGAAGGTCGCGATCTGCTCCGGGTCTCGATAGACTATGATCGAGCGCAGACCGAAAGAGACTGAGCGATGGAGACGATTCACAGCGCCGATGAGATCGCGACTCGGGTGGCCGAGCTCGGACGTCAGATCCGCACCGACGCCGGGAACGAAACGATCACCCTGATCGGCATTCTGAAGGGAACCACCGTCTTTCTGGCTGACCTGATCCGCCAGATCGAGGAGCCCGTCAACTACGAGCTGATGAACGTGGTCAGAAGCGTGGCGGATACCAAGACCGCGGAGGCACTCCAGATCAACTTCATCACGAACTTCTTTCTGGAAGGACGGAAAATGATCCTTCTGAAGGACGTGGTATCCACAGGAGTCATCGAAACGTACCTCCTGAACCAGCTCCGTCAGAAGTCGGGCGCCGAGATCAAGCTCGCGGCGTTGCTCGACCGGCCGGAAATGCGCACCGTGCCCCTCGAGGTCGACTACGCAGCGTTTTCCGTAGCCCCGGGATCCTACGTCGGATACGGTCTGGAGCTCGATAACCGCTACAGCAACTACCGCGACATCCGCCGGCTCTGAACCGGCCCCCCCGCCAATCGCCAGAATTTAATTCGGATAGTGAGCCGTTAGAATCGTAGACCACCCCGGTTGACGGGATGGTCGTCCGACGGAGGCAATCGACTATTGGATTCGAAAGTTAAAACAGCGCTTCTCTGGGTGGTGATCTTCGCGCTCGTCTTCTTCCTCTGGAACGTGTTCCAGAAGCAGCAGGAAGCGATGACCGAAATCAGCTACAGCGAGTTTCTGACGAAGGTCGAAGACGGCGAAGTCCGAAACATCATCATCGAAGGGAACAAGATCCAGGGAACGTTCGGCGAGGACGAAAAACCCTTCCAGACCCTTGCGATCGTCAACGACGATCTTCTGGCGGATCTCCGCGAACGGCGGGTCGACATGGAGGTGAGGGAGCCCCGCGACAGCTCTTTCGTCACGGCTCTGATTACCTGGGCCCCGATTCTCTTCCTGATCGGCCTCTGGATCTTCTTCATGCGCCAGATGCAGGCCGGTGGGAACAAGGCCCTTTCGTTCGGAAAGTCCAAAGCGAAACTCCTCTCCGGTGCCGCAAAGAAGATCACCTTCAAGGACGTCGCGGGCGTCGACGAGGCGAAGGTCGAGCTCCACGAGATCATCGAGTTCCTCCGGGAGCCGCAGAAATTCACCAAGCTCGGCGGTAAGATTCCGAAGGGCGTCCTTCTGATGGGCCCCCCGGGAACAGGAAAGACCCTCCTCGCCCGGGCGATCGCTGGCGAGGCGAACGTCCCCTTTTTCTCGATCAGCGGTTCCGACTTCGTCGAGATGTTCGTGGGCGTCGGAGCATCGCGCGTCCGTGATCTGTTCGAGCAGGGGAAGAAGAATGCCCCCTGCATCATCTTCATCGACGAGATCGACGCCGTGGGGCGTCATCGGGGCGCCGGACTCGGCGGTGGACACGACGAGCGCGAGCAGACGCTGAATCAGCTTCTGGTCGAGATGGACGGTTTCGAGGGCAACGACGGCGTCATCATCGTCGCCGGCACCAACCGCCCGGACGTGCTCGATCCCGCGCTGCTCCGGCCCGGACGGTTCGATCGCCGGATCGTCGTCGATCTTCCCGATCTGAAAGGCCGCGAGGGCATCCTCCGCGTCCACACACGCAACATCCCGCTTTCCGAGGACGTCGATCTCTCGGTTCTGGCCCGCGGAACTCCCGGTTTCTCCGGTGCCGATCTCGCCAACCTCGTCAATGAGGCGGCTCTGAACGCGGCTCGTTACGACCGCAAGCGCGTCGCCATGGCCGACTTCGAGTACGCCAAAGACAAGGTGATGATGGGAGTCGAGCGGAAGAGCATGGTGATGTCCAACCGTGAAAAGCGAATCACTGCCTATCACGAGGCCGGGCACACGATCGTCGCTGCCGTGCTTCCACACGCCGATCCGCTTCACAAGGTGACGATCATTCCTCGAGGGCGCGCTCTCGGTGTCACACAGCAGCTGCCCACCGAGGACAAGTACTCGTACTCGCGAAACTATCTGGACTCGACGCTGGCCGTCCTGATGGGAGGGAGGATCGCCGAGGAGATGTTCATCGGCGAGATCACCACAGGCGCCGGAAATGACATCGAGAAGGCTTCCGGTATGGCACGCCGCATGGTCTGCGAATGGGGGATGAGCGAGCTCGGACCGATTTCGTTCGGACGAAATAATGATCCCGTCTTTCTCGGACGCGACTTCAACCAGAGCCAGGAATTCTCCGAGTCTACGGCACAGCAGATCGACGCCGAGGTGCGGCAGATCATCGATCGTGCCTACAAGACTTCAAAAAAGATCATCACTGACTACAAGAAGGCCCTCGAGCGGATCGCCGAAAACCTGCTCGAGAAGGAAACGCTCGACGGAGCGGAAGTCAACCGGATCCTCCATGAGGAGACCGGCCGCGATTTCTTCTCCGAGAAAGACTCCAGCTCGCACGAAGTTCAGGACGAGATTACGATCGCTCCCGGGCCCGAAGGATCTTCGGACGTTCCGGTACCGGAACCGGCCTGACAGTTCCAGTTGCGGGTTGCCAGTGGCCGGTTGCCAGTTCGCAAGCATAGATGCGAGCGAAGCGAGCCACCATCCCTCGCCTCTCGCCTCTTCGTCCAAGCGTCCTACGTGTCTCAGGGTCTAATCTTGCGATCCAGCAAATGCGCCGATCCCTGATCCCTGACCCCTGAACAAATAAAAACCCCTCTTCGAGAGGTGGCTCGGAAGAGGGGTTTTTCGGCACGCTAGCGCGCCGCAACGGAGCCGGCGTGCTTCTGTTGCCGACTCCTTCCAATATAGGTCCGGAAATCGAATTTCGCCAGACCGTTGCTGCAAACTTTTCAGCTCAGATGGTTACTGATGAGCTTGGTCATCTCGAACATCGAGACCTGCGCCTTGCCGTTGAACACCGGCTTCAGCTTCGCGTCGGCGTTGATCATTCGCTTGTTCTTCGGATCCTGCAGGTTGTGCTTCTTGATGTAATCCCAGACTTTCTTGGTCACCTGGGTCCTCGGCAACGGAGTGCTGCCCACGATCTCAGCGAGCTCCGGGCTCGGCTGCACTTCTTTCATGATTCCTTTTTTTTCGGCCATTTCACTTCTCCTTTCGTCCCGACTTCGGGACCAACATAGCACGAGGCACGCTCAGGTGCCCATCGGATGCCAGACTGTTTTCACTTCCTGAAATTCGGCAATATGGTACGGGGACTGCGCTGAATCCGAAAACCAATCTATTCTGTCGTCTCTGACCATCCGTTTCACGTTCTCGGCAGCAAGATGCACTGCCTCGGCCAACTTTTCCTGTTCCAAGCCCGAAATATCGATCGCATTCACATCCATATGGCCTGCCAGCCACGAAGCGAGCTCGTCACTGAAGCCCGTCAGAATGTTGACGACGCCTCCCGGCAGGTCGCTCGTCGCGAGAATCTCCGCGAACGTGATGGCCGGGAGCGGGCGCCCCTCGGATGCCAGAACCACGACCGTGTTGCCGGCGACGATCGCAGGAGCGACCCGCGAGATCAGCCCCAGCAGCGCGCTCTCGCGCGGCGCGACTATTCCCACCACACCGGTCGGTTCCAGAGTGGAAAAGTTGTAGAAGGGGCCAGCCACCGGATTCACCGATCCGAACAGCTGCTGATACTTGTCGGCCCAACCGGCGTAATGCACGAGCCGATCGATCGAGGCGGCGACTTCCTTCCGGGCGTCGGCGCGTGCTGAACCGGAGCGTGCGACCTCGTCGACCAGTTCGGCGCTGCGCGCCTCGGCCACCTCTGCCATCCGGTAGAGAATCTGGCCGCGGTTGTATGCCGTTCGTCCACTCCAGCCGGGAAATGCCTTCCGGGCTGCTGCAACCGCGTTCCGCAAATCCTTCCGTGAGCTTCGGGATACGTTCGCGAGCAACTCGTCTCCTCCCTCGGAATGGACCGGATAATACCGTCCTGATTCGCTTCGCGGGAAATCTCCACCGATGTAGAGCTTCCACGTCTTCCTCACCGCCAGGCGTGTCATCCGACGTCCCTCACGAGAGCTCCACGTAAGGGCGAAGACCGTGAAGCCCCCCTTCGCGCCCGAACCCGGATTCCTTGTAGCCTCCGAACGGAGACGAAGGATCGAACTTGTTGTACGTGTTGGCCCAGACCACACCGGCCCTCAATCTGCGGGCGATCTCGAGGATCCGCGAGCCCTTTTCCGTCCAGACCCCGGCGGAGAGCCCGTAGGGAGTGTTGTTCGCCCGCTCGATTGCTTCTTCAGGCGTACGGAAGGTCAGCACCGAGAGGACGGGACCGAAGATTTCTTCCTGGGCGATCCGGTGCGACTGGGCGACACCCGTGAAGAACGTCGGCTTGAACCAGAAGCCCCGCTCCGGCAGCTCGCACTCCGGCTGCCAGATCTCGGCACCTTCCTCGACGCCGCTTTCGACGAGCTCCCGGATCCTGTCGAGTTGCGCCTGCGAGTTGATCGCGCCCACATCGGTGTTCTTGTCGAGAGGATCGCCGACCCGCAGCGTTCCTATCCGATCGCGCAGCTTCCTGATCACGGGCTCGAGCACCGACTCCTGTACGAAGAGCCTCGAGCCCGCGCAGCAGACGTGTCCCTGATTGAAGTAGATTCCGTTGACGATTCCTTCGACCGCCTGATCGATCGGTGCATCCTCGAAGACGATGTTGGGCGCCTTCCCGCCGAGCTCGAGAGTCAGCTTCTTCTTCGTCCCCGCGATCGCGCGCTGGATCCGCTTGCCCACCTCGGTGGATCCGGTGAATGCGATTTTGTCCACGCCGGCGTGGTTCACCAGCGACGCACCCGTCTCTCCCGCCCCGGTGACGATGTTGACGACTCCGTCGGGGAGGCCCGCCTCCTGAATGATCTCTGCGAGCATCAGCGACGTCAGAGGGGTCGTTTCCGCCGGCTTGAGCACGACCGTATTTCCCGTCGCGAGCGCCGGCGCGATTTTCCAGGCAGCCATCAGGAGCGGAAAGTTCCACGGGATGATCTGCCCGGCGACTCCGAGGGGAGAGACGTTCCGGTTCGGAAAGGCGTACTCGAGCTTGTCGGCCCAGCCGGCATAGTAAAAGAAGTGAGCGGCGGCCAGCGGAATGTCGATGTCCCGGGACTCCTTGATCGGCTTGCCACCGTTCAGCGTTTCGATGACCGCGAGCGCGCGGCTCTTCTCCTGGATGAGCCGGGCGATTCGATAGATGTATTTCCCCCGTTCGAGCGGTTTCAAACGGCTCCAGCTCCGGTAAGCTTTCCTCGCGGCGGCGACGGCTCGATCAATGTCCTCCGCCGTGCCCTCCGCTACCTCCGCAAGCGTTGCCTCGGTCGCCGGATTGATCGTCTCGAACCAGCGGCCTTTGGCGGGCGGAACCATCGATCCACCGATGAAATGACCATAACGGTCGTCGAGAGTGAAGTGGTCGGTCGCTTCGGGTGCCGGAGCGTAGTCCCATTCGAACGCCGAGGGTACGGCCGGACCAGGCTGGAGGCGGTCGAGCGCCTGCGACGTCATCGGAGTCTTCTTTGCGGTAGCCCTTGTCATGTCTTTCAATCGAGTGTGAAGTAGTCGGACGACTGATAGCGCCCGGTCCGCTCCTTGCGGATCTGCATCAATACATCGTTCAGAAGCGAGCTGGCGCCGAACCGGAAAAGATCGGGCGTCATCCATTCAGGCCCGAGCGTCTCGAAAAGCAGAACCAGATACGCAAGGGCGAGCTTCGATGTCGCGATTCCCCCGGCAGGCTTCATGCCCACCCGGTGGCCGGTCTCGTAGTGGAAATCCCGAATCGCCTCCAGCATCACGAGCGTCACGGGAAGCGTGGCATTCGTCTTCGCCTTCCCGGTGGAAGTCTTGATGAAATCCGCACCGGCGTACATCGCGATCATCGAGGCTTTCCTCACCTGGTCGTAGCTCTCCAGCTCGCCGGTCTCCAGGATCACCTTGAGGTGGGCAGGGCCACTGGCCTCCTTGACCGCGACGATCTCGTCGAACACGTCCTGAAGGCGCCCGCTCAAGAAGGCGTTGCGGTTGATCACCATGTCGATCTCGTCGGCTCCGGCGGCGACGGCTCTGCGGGTCTCGTCGACCTTGAGGTCGGTCCAGGTCTGACCGCTTGGGAACCCGGTCGCCACCGAGGCGACGTGGACGCCCGAGCCCTCGAGAACCCGGGCGACGTGGGCGATCAGGCTCGGGTAGACGCAGACCGCCCCGACATGGGGAATCGACGCATCGGAAGGATCGGGGCGAATCGCCTTCCGGCAGAGGGCGAAAATCTTGCCGGGGGAGTCCTTCCCTTCGAGCGTCGTCAGATCGATCATCGAGATGATCGTCCTGAGGCCCTCGATCTTGGAAGCTTTCTTGATGGACCGCTTTGCGAGCGAGCTCGCGCGCTCCGTGACGGCCACCTCATCGACCGGTCGCACGAGCGCGAGCGCATCATTGAGACTACGGCCGGGCAGCGGGTCTCTTCCGCCGGTCGTTTCCAGGAGCTCGGTCATCGTCTCGATCCTATACCTTAACGAATCGATCCGAAACCGTAATCGCCGGCTCAACCGCCGTGCGCGACACCCCGGCGCCGCCGAGGAAGTTCATGAATCAGCTCCCAGGTGGTACCACGGAGTCTCCAGAGGTCGGAGTGATAAACCCCGTCGTAGCCGCCGTAAAAGAGAATCGACTCCGACACGGGATCCCAGACCATCCGGCCATTCATCCGCGGGCCTGGCGGATTCGATTCCGACAGCAGCGTCCAGGTCGTCCCGTCCCACGCCCAGAGATCACCGAGATACTCCTCGTCGGCGCTCTTCCCTCCGTAGAGGAGAATCCTCTGAGTCATCGGGTCCCACACCGTCATGGCCCCGTATCTCTGCGACGGTTTGGTCGGCGGATTCATCTCTGTCCAACGCGTTCCGTTGAACGACCACTGGTCTTCGTAGCGGCGGAATGACGCGTTGTCGTCCGGCCGGCCGATTCCTCCGAACAGAATGATCCGGCCGGAATTCGGATCGAAGAAGTACGCCCCGAGAATTCTCGCATCCGGTCGCTGTTCCCGTCTCAGATTCATCTCGGTCCAGTTTGTGCCGTCCCATCTCCAGGTCGAGTTGAGATAGCGAAGACCATCGGGAGTACCTCCGTACAGGATCGTACGGCCGAGATTCGGGTCATAGGCCATCATCCCGAACCTCCGAACCGGTGGAGCGGTATCCGGATCTTTGAGCTCCCATGCCGTGCCGTCGAACTCGTACGTTGCCGAGTCCTCGCAGATCATGACGAGCCTTTCGCGGGCGGTATCGATGGCTCCGAGCGGGTAGGTACAGACCCGCGGCTGGTCGTCGAAACGGCGCTGGGTCCAGCGCGTTCCCTCGAGCGTCCAGAAATCTCCGAGAAAATCGACCGAATTGTGGCCGCCGTAAAAGAGAACCCTCTCACCGGTCCAGTCTGGCTGAAAGACGAACTGGCTGCGAGGTCCGGGATCACCGAAACGGATTATCCGGCGCCATCGCCCATCGGCGAGAACGTAGGTCGAGTTCGTCGGTCGATCGCTGGTGCCACCGAACAGAACGGTCTCGCGCCGGCCAACGTCGTAGGCCAGGCCGTATCCGAACTTCAATGCAGCCGAAAAGTCGACCTCGGCCTCCTCCCAGTCCTCGCCATCCCAAAGCCACGTCGACGCGTCGATGAATCCGCCAGTGCAGCCGCCTCCGTACGTGAGAACGCGCTGATCCTCGGTCCTGAAGACCATCGAGACCTGGATCACACAGTCGGGATTGGTCTCGTTCCCCAGAACGACCCAGGCGCCGTCACGGAAAGCCAGAGTCACCTTGTCGTCGTCCTGATCGATGCCCAGCATCAGAATCTCGGAGCGCGCCTCATCCCAGACCATGCTCGGATTGTCGATCTGCGGAACCGTCGCAACCGACCGCCAGGTCGTTCCGTCGAACTCCCAGGTGTCGTGGAGAATCTCGGTCCCACGACTTCCGCCATAAAGCACGACGACATTGCGAATCGGGTCGAAGGCCATCGCATGAAGCCTTCGGGCCGGCGGCGAGGCAGGCGTCTGGATCAGCGTCCACTCATCGTTCCTATAGCTCCAGGTGTCGGCGTATGTCGTCTCGCCGTCGAATCCACCAAACAGGATCACCCGTCCGCCAACGGAATCGAATGTCATCGATGCTCCGGAGCGCTTCTGAGGTGAGATCTCGGGGTAGACCCGAATCCAGTCGATCCCGTTCCACTCCCAGGTGTCGCCAAGTGAGTAGGTGATCCTCGAAGCATCGGCAGCACTGAGTCCGCCGAAGAGCACGGCAGCGCCCTCGGTCGTGCTCCACGTCATCGCCGGATTACGCCGAGCCGAGGGAAACGCCAGCGCCGACCCGGCAAAGGCGAGGATCAAAATCGAGAGTACGGCCGTCTGCACGGCTCTGGGGCATCTGCTCATCATGGCCTCTTGGGAAGTTCGGGAGTCGAATCCGCGTGAAACCGCGTCTCCCGTCGCGACCAACGGACTGCTTGTGTGTTCCATTCCCCGCCGGTGCGACGGCGCACGCGCCTCACACAATCAGGACGTTCGCGCGGCCCCGGAAGTTACGGAGATCAGCTCACGAGCTCGATCAGCTCGCTCAGCGAAGACCTCGCCTGATTCCGGATCGGGGCGTCGTCGGACGCGAGGCGGATGACCTTGTTGTACTCGGCGATCGCTTTCGAATACTCGCGGGTGTGGAGATGATGAATGCGTCCGATCTGCAGCTTCGCTTCGAGATTCCGCGGATCGACCTCGAGAATCTTGTTGAGAAAAACGAGCGCCGAGTCGAACTTGCTCTCCTCGAGCGCCATTTCATATCGCATCCGGTACAGCGCCACGAGATCCTGTGGCGATGGGCTCATCCACGCGCCCGGCAAACGGGAAAGCACTGCGGAAATCAAACGCTTCGACGAAGGTGCTTCTGTTTTCCGAATCGGAAGTCTGTCCATCACGCACGCCCTCCCTCACTTCAGACAGTTACTGTAAATATCTTATTCGATGTTCTCTTTTCACGCAATCCCGCAGATGGGCGGCACACAACACTCGTCATTCTGAGCCCGGCGTGAGCGCGGGCGAAGAACCTGGGGGCGCGTGAATCGGTGTAATGCCCTCACGCGCCTCTGCGGTCACGAGCGCCCGACCAGATCCTTCGCCGTCCTTCGGCGGCTCAAGATGACGAGGAGGTGGATTCGCGAGAGCCACGGGGGCGACGGCGATGGGTTGGATCACGGCGCCTGAGATGGGGAGACGCGGCAACGGGGTCGTCACCGCGACTCCCGATCTTCTCGAGAATTTTCAGTCCGTCCGGTTCGCAAGCGCCTCTTTACGGGCGGCCTCGAATTCGTCTCCCGGGTTCCACGACGGCATCTCTTCACTCTCCGCTACGACGAGCCCGGTCAGGAAGAGAAGCCGAGCGTCCTCGACCATCCCTTCGAAGTTCCACGAGTCCTCGAGCTCGTCGTTAACCTGGTGGTAGTTGGTCGCCTCCCAGTTTTCGATCTGCTGCTTCCCCCACCCGGCCGGTCTTCCACGGAACTTCGTTCCCGTATCGGTATAGATCGCCGGTACCCCGATCCGGGCGAAGTGGAACTGATCGCTCCGATAGAAGAAACCCCTGTCGGGGAACTGGTCTCCCTGGACCGACCGGCCCTGCATCGCTGCGAAGCGCTCGACGATCGAATCGAGAGAGGATTTTCCGTACCCGATGAAGGTCAGATCCTCGGTGCGACCCCAGATGTTTGCGCCATCGATATTGATGTTCGCCGCAATTTTTCCGGGCTCGATCGTCGGATGATCCGCCCAGTACCGGCTTCCGAGAAGTCCCTGTTCCTCTGCTGCCACGAAGAGAAACATCACCGAGCGCGCTGGCCGAGCCGGGAGCTCCGTGAATGCTTTCGCGATCGCCAGAACCTGCGAGGTTCCGGATCCGTTGTCGAGTGCTCCGTTGTAGATCCGGTCTCCCTCCCCCTCTTCGGCCGTCCCGAGATGATCGTGGTGGGCCGTATAGATGACGACCTCGTCGCGAAGAATCGAATCGCTTCCGCGGAGGATTCCGGCGACGTTCGCCGTAGTCACAGCCGAGATCTCGACCGCGAGATCGAGCGAGGTCCGAATACCGAGCGGGACCGGTCGGAAGTCCTTCCGCCTCGCCGACTCGACGAGCTGGTCGAGATCCTTCCCCGCGAGCTTCATGAGCTCCCGCGCCGCGTCCTCACTCACCCATGCCTCGACGCTCAGCCGCGGCTCCGGACCGGCAGGGAGTCCGAACTGCTCGCCGGTCCATGACGTCTGAACCACCTGCCACGGATATCCCGCCGTCGGTGTGGTGTGGATCACGATTGCTCCGGCTGCACCCTGCCTCGCGGCACTCTCATATTTATAGGTCCAGCGCCCGTAGTAAAGCCGGCGATCCCCCTCGAAGAGATTCGGGGCCCAGTCGGGATCGTTGTTCATGAACACGAGGGTTTTTCCCTTCAGGTCCATCCCTTTGAAGTCATCCCACCCGTACTCGGGAGCTTCGATTCCGTATCCGACGAAGACGAGCTCGGAGTTGTTCAGCGACGATTGCTTTTTCTGCTGCCCCGAAACCGCGACGAACTCCTCCCCTCGATCGAGCCTTACGGTCTGTCCGCCCCTCGAGAACGTCCACGTCGCCGGAACTTTCGTATCGACGCCGACGATGTCGAACGGCTGCGTCCAGGTGCCGTCGATACCGGCCGGCTCGAGGCCGAGTTTCTCCATCTCGGTCGACAGGTAGAGCTGAGTCAGCGCATCGCCCTCGGTGGCCGGACCTCTGCCGCCGAGCAGATCATCCGAGAGAAATCGGACGTGTGCCCGGAGCAGCGAGCCGTCGATCGAGTCCCCAGCCTCCAGCGCCTGCGGCGGAAGCGGATCGGGCTCGTGGGCCATGACGCCAAAGGCCGCGAGCATTGAAATCATGAGAATCGTCAGTCTGCGCATCGTGAACTGCTCCTTTCATCTCGAACCGGAGTCTATCAATCCGGGAAGGTCCGAAGGCATCGGGATGGATTGAATGCCTTTAACTCCTCGAATCTCGCGAAGTCGCGGTGCCCATCACAGCCCAGAAGGACGCGAACGCTCAGCTTTCGCTCTCTTCGGCGTGCACTTCCTCGCCAGCCGGCGTCACCAGATACCATTCCGCTCCCGACTCGACGATGTCCTGGCCCCTGGCGTCCCCCGGCTGTTGATCCTGCGCGTAATAGTAGAGAGGCCAGCCGCCATAGGTCACCTGGGTCGTGCCGTCAGTCCTCGTAATCGTGCCGAGCATCCCCGTCTGAACAGTGGGATCACTGGCACTCGGTTCGCCGTCGGTCATCAGCGGAGGCCACACCTGGGCGCACGAGTCGTAGCAAGTGCTCCCCTGCTGTCCCTCATCCTTCTTGAAGAGATAGAGGCTCATCCCCGAATCGTCGACTAGGTGCTGACCATACGGCTCGGTCGTCCGAACCCCGATCATGGCGGAACGAGCGGTCATCTCCTGGGTCGTCTCCGGCTCCGCAGCGGGACGCGTCTCGGTCATGCTCGCCGGTTCCTCGAGCTCCTGCTCCGGGGCACAACCGACCGCGAGCACTGCCATCGAGAGCGTCACGAGGACTGATTTCAGGTTTTCGAATTTCATCTGCTCCTCCTTTCGGTTTCGAGTTGCTTCGAAGAGCAAGAAGCCCGCCGCTCTCTCGGCCCATCAGACCGGAAGTCCGCGTCATTCGGCTTGAGAAAATGAAGCTCCGCGAGACCTCACGGGGTCAATATGCGTTTTCGTGACGGAAGCCGTAGCGAATGGTCATCAGCAGGATCTTCAGGTCGAGAAAGAGCGACCAGTTCTCGATGTAGAAGAGGTCGTGCTCGACGCGCATTCGCACCGAGGTGTTGCCACGCCAGCCGTGAACCTGCGCCCAGCCGGTCATACCGGCGCGGACCTTGTGTCGGAGCATGTAGTGAGGAAACTCTTCGCGGAACTTCTCCACGAACTCGGGGCGCTCGGGGCGAGGCCCGACCAGACTCATCTCGCCTCGCAACACGTTGATCAGCTGAGGAAGCTCGTCGAGTGACCAGCGGCGGATGAACCGCCCGACCCTGGTCCGTCGCTCGTCATCGCGCGAGGCCCACACGGCTCCGCTCGCAGCCTCGGCGTCGTTCTTCATCGAGCGGAACTTGATCATCTCGAAGGGCTGGCCATCGAGACCCATCCGGCGCTGCCGGTAGACGACCGGAGCACCGTCCTCCAGCCGGATCGCTGCCGCAATTCCGATCATCACCGGAGCGAACAGGATCGAAGCGACGGTCGCCGTCACGAGATCGAAAATCCGTTTGAGCAGGCTGTTCCATCCCGCGAGCGGCGTCTCCGACAGATTCACCGTGGGAAGTCCGTCGAGATCCTCGACCTTCGAGCGAAGAGCCATGTACTGGAGCAGATCCGGTACGACGTGCACCGATACGTACTCGCGCGAAAGCCGGTCGAGAAGCATCATCGTCTCGGGAGCCGACTGATGCGGCATCGCGACATAGACGTGATCGATCTGCCGCGACCTCAGAAGGCGCACCACATCGTCCGGCGTCCCGAGATACTCCGGATCACCTTCGAACGGCGCCGCGGCGACGTAGCCGACGACCGTGAGACCGAGCCCGCGGTGATCCTCGATTCGTCGGATCACCTCCCGGGCGAGGTCGCCTCCCCCGACGACGAGCACCCGCTCGAGGCCCTCCCCGCGACGAATTCGACGCCCGATCAGCCAGCGGGCGATGAGCCGCCCGCCTGAAATGAACAGCAGCGAGCAAATCGAGAAGAGTGCCAGGGTCGCGCGTGAATAGTCACCCCCCGCAGGCCGGAACCACAACAGAAGCCCCGACAGAACGATCGTCGACGAGGCCACCCCCATGGCGACGCTCAGCAGCTCTTCGATCGCCGTCCGGCCGGGACGCTGACGGTAGATTCCATGCAGGGTGAAGATCAGCGGAAACAAAACCGCGACGAGCGGTACCAGCCGCAGGTATACCGAAAGATCCTGCGGGCCACGCGTGACCGGAATGATCTCGACGACGAAACGGAGGTACCAGGCAGTCACGAGCGCAGCGCTGGCGGCAAGCGCATCCAGGAGCACGTGAATCGAAGCGAGAATTCTCTGTCTTCGACGGATCAAGCCAGAACCTCCCTCAGCAGTTCGCTCATCCGACTGATGAAACCGCTTCTGGGAAATCGGGATGCTCGATCGCGCAGAACCGGGCGGTCCCAGTCGATTCTCTCGGCCGCCAGCATCGCCTCCTCGAGCCCTGATACCTGATCATCGTAGAGGATGCCGGTCTTCTGGTGGATCACGGAGTCGACCACGCCTCCCTCCGACGGGGCGACGACCGGCGTTCCGAGCGCCATCGCCTCCAGCGCGGTGATGCCGAAATCCTCGACACCGGGAATCACCAGCGATCTCGCACAGCCTACCAGGTCGAACAGCTCCTCACGATCGACGTGCCCTCTGAACTCCGCGACGCTTCCCCATCGCGACTCCAGCCGGCGCCGGTCCGGTCCAGTGCCGATGATGATCAGCTTCCGGGCGATCCGGCTTGCGGCCACGATCGCCCGCTCGACTCGCTTGTAGGGAACCAGCGCGGATACCACCACGTGCCACTGGTCCCGCCCCTCGGGCAGCGGTTCGCTGAGAAATGAGTCGTCGACAAAGGGGTGTACGACATCCGCGTCGCAACCGTAGTAATCGCGGATACGCTGTCGCACGAAGCTCGAGTTCGCAATGAAGCGGTCGACTCCGGCCGAGCTGGAGACATCCCACCGCCTGAGAGCCGGCGCGAGCGCGCTCGCGGCGAGTCTCTGAATCGGCCGGCCCGGCGGGAAGTAATCGTCGAATCGGTCCCAGACGTACCTCATCGGGGTATGGCAATAGGAAACGTGGGGAACCCCTCCCGTGTCGACGCCCTTCGCGACACAATGACTCGAGGAAACCACCAGATCGTATTCGCGGAAATCCCACGCGCGGACCGCGGCGGGGAACAGCGGGAGGAGGTACCGATAGTTCGGAATCTTCGAGGCGAGCCGCTGGAGCGATGAGGTCGTGATCGAGTGGGCCTCGAGCTCAGGAGAAACGGATCCTTCGAAATGGAAGAGCGTGTAGAGGTCCGCGCCGGGGAAAATCTCGAGAATCGCCTCGAGCACCTGTTCCCCTCCGCGCATCCCCGTGAGCCAGTCGTGAACGACGGCGACTTTCAGATTCCCGAGAGGATTACGCTCAGTCGTTCGCACCCGACTCCGCTTTTCCGGGGGTCGAGGCGAGCGGATACTCCCCCGTCCGCGCTGCACATTTTCTGCAGTGAAAGTCGTACTCGAAGTAGTCCTCGGCTGGAGTTTCGCTGAGACACTGGACACAGACATGTTTTCCGGTTCGCCCCGGGCGGAGCCTCGGTACGGATTCCTCGTTCATCGTCTCGACGCCCCGGCATGATACGTGCCGCGGACGACCAGCGTCCATACGCGATGACCCCTGTGTGAAATAATCGCCTGAATCGCCAGCTCACCGATCGAGTCGCCCGCCGAGTGTAAACAGAGCTTCTCGATTCTGCGCCCATGCAACCGACAGGAGGTCAGATGATCAGCAAACTTTCGCGGGCCTTCGTGCTCGGGACATTCCTCCTGGCTCTTCCCGCTCTCTACATCGCTCCGCAGTGAGACCGGAAACGGCGTCGGTCGATCGGAAGTTCATGATGCGAGCTCTCGAGCTCGCGAAAAAGGGTCTTTATTCGGTCAGCCCCAATCCCATGGTCGGGGCCGTGGTGGTCCACGACGGAGAGATCATCGGGGAAGGGTGGCACGAACGTGCCGGCAAGGCGCACGCGGAGATTCTGGCGCTCGATTCCGTTTCGCGGGATCCGCGAGGATCGACGTTGTACGTGACGCTCGAGCCCTGCCGCCATCACGGTCGCACACCTCCCTGCGTCGACCGGATCCTCCACAGCGGCATCGCGCGGGCCGTCATCGCAACCGAAGATCCGGGCGAAGCGATGTCGGGCGAGTCGGTTCGCCAGCTCCAGGAGCAGGGACTCGACGTCACCACCGGGATCTGCCGCGACGAGGCCGAACGTCTCAATGAAGTGTTCCTCCGGTCCGTCAGAAGCGGCCGGCCGTTCATCGCGATCAAGGCCGCGATGACGCTCGACGGAAAAATGGCCACCGAATCCGGCAGGAGCCAGTGGATCACCTCCGATGAGGCGCGTCGTCGCGGACTGGAGCTGCGCGAGCGGTACGACGCCATTCTGACCGGGAGCGGAACCGTGAGGGCTGACGATCCGCGTCTCACACGCCGGCTCGGGCTCGCCTCGTCGATCCAGAAGCACACCAGAGTGATCCTCGATGCCTCCGGGACCCTACCGCTCTCGGCCGGCGTCATCAATGACGGTGCGGCCCCGACGCTGGTTTTCACCCCGAACCCCGGACGATACGAAAGCTCGGTTTGCGAAGCGATCGAAGCGCCAGCCGAGTCGGGACGGATCGATCTCGACTTCGTCCTCGGCGATCTCGGTCGCCGCGGAATTCGCTCGCTGCTGACCGAAGGGGGACCATCGATCATCCGATCGTTCGTCGATGCCGGGCGCTGGGACAAGATCTACGCCTTCATCGCGCCTCTTCTCGCCGGCGGCAGCGAACGCTACGGTTTTCTTTCGGGATCGGTCGTGGCCGATCTCGATCAGGCCGTGAGATTTCGCTTCGATGAGATCGAGAGGATCGATCCCGACGTCCTGCTCATCGCCCGGCCACTGAAGCGAGCGACGCACGAGTCGGATTCGTGAAGTTTCGACTGCTGCTTCTTCCACCGCGTTAGAATTCGCGAATGCTCACGTGCAGCCACTGCGGAGTACCTTTCGAAGTGAACGACGCCGAGTGCAGCTCGTGCGGAAAATCGTTCACAAGCTACGGGTTTCTCGACAACCCGCGGCGAACGATCGGGGTCTGGCTCTTCTCGGTCTATCTGATCGGCAGCGGCATGACCTCCTTCGCCCTCGTTCCCTACTTCGCCCTGCTTCAGTTCGCCAGCTCCGAACCGGGTCTCGCCGAGTTCGCCGGAATCTTCTCTCGTGAGCTCGGGATCGCGCTGCTCGTCGCCGGCACCCTCGAGCTCGTCGCCGGCTTCCTGCTCTTCACTCTGAAGAAGGCTGCCATCCCCTTCATGCTCCTCGCGCTCATCGCGGGATTTTTTGCGGCCATTCCGATCATCAACCACATCGGAGCTTCCGGACCGCTGATGACGATCACGGTCGGATTCGTTTTCAGCGTTGCCGTTCAGATCGTCGCACTCTGGTATGCGTGGCGGCTTGCCGCCGAGGGGATTCTCGGCTGGACTCCCGACAGGATCAGAGCGAAAGGGTTTTCTTACTGATGAAGGACATCTCCCCCCGCTTCATCCCGAAGATCTTCGCGCTGCTCCTTCTCGGCGTGCTCTCGATCACGATTTCTGCGGACGAGTACGAAGACCGCGCAAGAGAAATCCTCCGCAGGGTTCCACTCATCGATGGGCACAACGACGTCCCGTGGACGCTTCGGGAAGCGGTTGCCAACCACATCGCCCGAGTCGATCTGAGCCGTGACACCACGACGCTCCCCGCCCCGATGCACACCGACATCCCCCGGCTGCGAAGGGGAATGGTCGGTGCGCAGTTCTGGTCGGTCTATGTGCCGGCAGACCTCGAGGAGCCGGTAGCCGTCCAGACGACCCTCGAACAGATCGACGTCGCAAAGCGGATCACCGCTGCGTATCCTACGGTCTTCGAGCTGGCACTGGACGCGGACGACATCGAGCGCATCCACCGCTCAGGAAAAATTGCGTCGCTCATCGGAATGGAGGGAGGACATTCGATCGGATCATCACTCGCGGTTCTGCGGCAGATGTACGAGCTTGGCGCCCGCTACATGACGATCACGCACTCCGACAACACTCCGTGGGCAGATTCCGCCACCGACGACCCGGAACACGACGGCCTCACTCAATTCGGTGAAGAAGTAATTCGTGAGATGGCGCGACTCGGAATGCTCGTCGACATGTCTCACCTCGCCGAAACGACGATGCACGACATCCTCGACGTCACACCGGCTCCCGTGATCTTCTCCCACTCGTCTGCCCGGGCGCTCAATGCCCATCCCCGAAACGTGCCCGACGCCGTCCTGAGGAGACTTCCGGAGAACGGCGGGGTCGTCATGGTCACGTTCGTTCCTTCCTTCATCTCCGAAGAGGTGCGCCAGTGGCGTGCTGCGAGAGACGCGGAAGAAGCCCGGCTGAAATCACTCTGGACGGGACGTCCGGACGCAGTCGCGGCCGCATTCGCCAAGTGGCAGCTCGAGCATCCATCCCCCGTGGCGACGCTGAGCCAGGTCGCCGACCACATCTATCACATCCGAGCCGTCGCGGGGATCGATCACATCGGCATCGGCTCGGATTTCGACGGGATCTCGTCGACGCCGACGGGCCTCGAGGGAGTCGAGACGTTCCCTGCGCTCTTCGCCGAGCTTCTCCGTCGCGGATATTCGGACAATGACTTCGAAAAGATTGCAGGCCTCAATGTCCTTCGGGTGATGCGACGAAGCGAAGAGGTTGCCGCGGAGCTGCAGCGCGCCCGGCCACCCTCCGATGCCCTCATCACGGAGCTCGACCGGGAGTGAGCGCTTCGTCCGCGGGTGGGACCGTCGTCGTCATCCCTTCCCGCTATGGCTCGACGAGATTCCCCGGCAAGGCTCTCGTCCCGATCGCCGGCAAATCGCTGATCAGCCGCGTGTGGGAGAGAGTGATCGAGGCCCGGATTCCCGCTGGAGTCTGGGTGGCGACCGACGACCCCAGGATCGAGCAGCACGTCCGCGAGATCGGAGGCCGGGTCGTGATGACTCCCGGCGACTGTGCAACGGGAACCGATCGGATCGCCGCCGCGATCGATGCGATCCGCGACGAGCTCGGACGCGAGCCGGCGTTTGTGATCAACGTCCAGGGAGACGAGCCGCTGATCGATCCGGAGCTCGTCGATCGAATCGCGTCGACGCTCGAGAGCAGCGGCGCGGACGTGGTCACTCTCGCCTGCCCGCTGGGTGCACCGGACGAGCTCGACCGTCCGGACGTCGTCAAGGTCGTGACCGATCTCGAGAGCTATGCGCTCTATTTTTCGCGCTCGCCGATCCCGCACGGCAACACGCAGACAGCCCGCCGGCACATCGGGGTCTACGGATTCCGCTCGGAGGTCCTGCGCCAGTTCACAGAGCTCCCTCCTTCTCCTCTGGAGCGCTCCGAAAAGCTCGAACAGTTGCGACTTCTTCAGAACGGATTTAAAATTCTGGTGCTGGAGACGGATCGACCGCATCAGGGCGTGGACCAGCCAGAGGACGTCGCCCGGGTCGAGCGGGCCCTGGAAAGCGAATGACGCAATTCTGTAAACCAGGACATGGGGAGTCGAGTTGAGCGGCGTCCGCCGCCAACGCCCGAGCCACCAGCAGTCCCCACCCCTCTCTTCCCCATCAGGCACCGTAACTGAAACAAACCCGTCATGCGGGCGGTTTCCGCTCCGGAGCGGACAGCCGACCATGGCGATGACATCAACCGCAGCGCTTTTCGAATCGAGGTCTGGATGAGCACCAAGTACATTTTCGTGACCGGCGGAGTCGTATCCTCCCTTGGAAAAGGAATCGCTGCGTCGTCGATCGGCGCTCTTCTCGAAGCGCGCGGATTTCGCGTCACGATGCAGAAATTCGATCCCTACGTAAACGTCGATCCGGGGACGATGTCGCCCTTCCAGCACGGAGAGGTCTACGTCACCGACGACGGCGCCGAGACCGACCTCGACCTCGGTCACTACGAGCGCTTCACCCACATGAAGGCGACTCGTCGCAACAACTTCACGACCGGACGCATCTACCAGCAGGTCATCGACAAGGAACGGCGCGGGGACTACCTCGGCAAGACCGTCCAGGTCATTCCCCACGTCACCGACGAGATCAAGCAGAGCATTCGAGAAGTCACGGCCGACCAGGACATCGACGTCGTCATCGTCGAGATCGGCGGAACCGTCGGCGACATCGAATCGCTCCCGTTCCTCGAAGCGATCCGCCAGTTCCGTCAGGAGGTCGGCCGGGGCAACGCGATCAACGTCCACCTGACGCTCGTACCATTCATCAAGGCTTCCAACGAGCTGAAGACCAAACCGACCCAGCATTCGGTCAAGGAGCTCCGCGAGATCGGTATTCAGCCCGACATTCTTCTCTGCCGCTCCGACCGGATCATTCCCGACGAGATGCGCCGCAAGATCGCGCTGTTCTGCAATGTCGAGGAAGAAGCCGTCATCCCCGCCTACGACGTCGACTACATCTACCAGGTCCCACTCTCGCTTTCCCGCGAAGGGCTGGACGGGATTCTTCTCGACAAGCTTCACCTTCCGCAGGAAGAGCTCGCCGATCTCACCAAGTGGGAAGAGATCGTGCGAAAGCTCCGCCATCCCGAAGACATCATTCGGATCGGTTTCGTCGGCAAGTACGTCGACTTCGGCGATTCCTACAAGTCATTGAACGAAGCGCTCCTTCACGGTGGTGTCGCCAACAATGTTCGAGTGGAGATCCGCTACATCGACTCCACTGAGCTCGAAAAGGATGGCTATCACGGCGAGCTTCAGGGAGTGGACGGCATTCTCGTCGGTCCCGGGTTCGGAGAGCGCGGCGTAGAAGGGATGCTCCAGGCGATCCGGTATGCACGCGAAAAGAAAGTCCCCTTCCTCGGGATCTGCATGGGGATGCAGTGCGCCGTCATCGAGGTCGCACGAAATCTCGCCGGCCTCACGGGGGCGAACTCCACCGAATTCGACGAGGACGCTCCTTTCAAGGTGATCTACAAGCTCCGCGATCTGATCGGCGTCGACGCGCTCGGAGGAACGATGCGCCTCGGCAAGTACCCCTGCGAGCTGGAGGAAGGATCGCTTGCGCGCCGCGCTTACGAGAGCGAGCTCGTCGAGGAACGGCACCGTCACCGTTTCGAGGTCAACCCGGAGTATGTGCAGCGTCTCGAAGAGCAGGGGCTCAAAATGACCGGGAAGTCGCCCGACGGCAAGTTCATCGAGATCGTCGAGCTGGCGGATCACCCCTGGTTCCTCGGATGTCAGTTCCATCCCGAGTATCGCTCCCGCCCATCGCGCCCGCATCCGCTTTTCCGCGACTTCATTGAGGCAGCGCGAAAGTTCAAGGGCTCGCGCGGCGCACAACCGGAGCCGGCCGCACAGAACACGCACTCCGAGGAAACCGTAGAGAGGGACGAACACGCTCTCGAGGAAGTTCCTTGACGCGTGCCATCCCGATCGGAAATGTGACGATCGGCGGACAGAGTCCACCAGTTTTCATCGCGGGACCATGCGTCATCGAGTCGCGCGACCACGTGATGAAGATGGCCGATGAGCTGGTCGCGCTGCGCGATGAGCTCGGCATCTCACTGATCTTCAAGTCGTCGTTCGACAAGGCGAACCGCAGCAGTATCGACTCCTTCCGCGGCCCGGGACTCGACGAAGGACTGGCGATTCTCGCCGAGGTCGCGAGCGAGCACGGGTTGCCCGTTCTGTCGGACATCCACGACGTATCGCAGGCCGGGCCGGCAGCCGAGGTCCTCGACGTTCTTCAGATTCCGGCGTTTCTCTGCCGCCAGACCGATCTGATCGTCGCCGCGGCGAAGACCGGCAAGGCGGTCAACGTCAAGAAGGGACAGTTCCTCTCGCCCGAGGAGACGAAGAACATCCTTCAGAAAGGTGACGAGGCCGGGAGCGACAAGGTCTTTCTGACAGAGCGGGGTTCGTCGTTCGGGTATCAGAACCTGGTCGTCGACATGCGATCGTTTCCGATCATGCGGAGCTACGGCGCGCCGGTCGTATACGACATCACGCACTCGATGCAGCGGCCCGGTGGCGAGGGCACCTACACCGGTGGAACCCGGCAGTTCGCGCGGCCCCTCGCGCGCGCCGCAGCGGCGGTAGGGGTCGACGGCTTCTTCATGGAAGTCCATGACCGTCCTGATGAAGCGCTCTCGGACAAGACGACGCAGCTCGACATCGGAATCGCGCGCGGTGTCATCGAGGACATCCTCCGCATCCGCGAAGCGCTGGGCTAAACCAGCGCAGAGCCTTCACTCTTCTTTTCACTCTTCACTCTTCACTCTTCACTCTTCTCTTCCTCTTCACTCGTCTTCAGCAGTCTCTGGAGACGTGTCCATCGCCTGTTCGAAACCCGTCTCGAGATCGCCCGCCGCAAAGCTTCCTTTTGTCCGACGAGAACGACGAGCCGCTTCCCGCGAGTCACCGCGGTATAGATCAGATTTCTCTGAAGCATCACGTAATGCTGCATGGACAGCGGGACGATCACGGCCGGGTACTCCGAGCCCTGGGACTTGTGAATCGTCGAGGCGTAGGCGAGCACGAGCCGGTCGATCTCGTCGAAACCATAACGGACGCTCCGGCCCTCGAACTCGGCGACCAGTTCCTCCTCCTCCTCGTCGATCCGGCGGATCACGCCGATGTCTCCATTGAAGACTTCCTTGTCGTAATCGTTCTCGGTCTGCATGATCTTGTCGCCGGCGGTGTACCTCGAGCCATATCGCTCGATTCCTTCTTTTCGGGACCGCTCGTTGAGCGAGCGCTGCAGTACCGAATTGAGCGCCTCGACCCCCGAACCGCCCCGATTCATCGGAGTGAGCACCTGAATTTCGCGCAGCGGATCGAGACCGAATCTGCGTGGAATCCGATCGCTTACGAGGCGCCTGACCATATCGGCGATCGCCTCCGGCTCAGTCTCGACGAAAAAGAAGTCGCTGGCGTCTGAATCCGCCGTGTCGAATTGCGGCATGCGGCCCCGGTTGATCTCGTGAGCGCCGACGATGATGCTGCTCGTCTCCTTCTGCCGGAAGATCTCGGTGAGGCGCACAGCGGGAACTCTTCCCGATTCGATCACGTCTTCCAGAACTTTGCCGGGACCCACCGAGGGGAGCTGATCGACGTCGCCGACCAGCAGCAGCGCGGCGTGAGACGGGAGCGCTCTCACGAGCGAGTCCATCAGCGGCACGTCGACCATCGAGACCTCGTCGACGACGAGCAGATCGGCTTCGATCGGCCGGGTCTCGTTGCGCGTGAACTTTCCGGTTCTCGGGTTGATCTCGAGCAGCCGATGAATCGTCCTTGCCGAGAATCCCGTGCTGTCGGCCAGACGCCGGGCGGCCCGACCGGTCGGCGCGGCAAGCGCCACGTCGACCGCCTTCGCCGTGAGAATCCGGAGGATCGAATTGACGAGAGTCGTCTTGCCGACCCCGGGCCCGCCCGTGATCACAGCAACGCGCGACGCGAGAACCAGCGTGATCGCCTGGCGCTGCGAGGGAGAGAGGACAATCGAATTCTGTCGTTCGACCCATCCCATTGCAGCCTCGGCGTCGATATCCGGCCACGGCCGGCTCGAAGCCCCGGCCAGAGACGTGAGTGTTCCCGCGATCCGCTCCTCCGCGCGGTAGAGCCACGGAAGATAGATCATCGTTCCGTCCTCCAACGCCTCCTGCGCGAGATGGTTCCCGCCGAGCTCCATCTCCAGAGCCTCGGTCACCCTCGTCGGCTCGATCTCGAGCAGACTCACCGTCTTTTCGACCAGATCCTCCCGGGGAAGACCGCAATGACCCTGCGACATCGCCTCGGACAGGACATGGGTCAGGCCCGCTCTGGCCCTGAAGATCGAGCTCCGCTCGAAACCGAGACTCAGTGCAATCGCGTCGGCGCTCCTGAATCCGATCCCTCGAACATCGTCCGCGAGGCGGTATGGGTTGTTCTTGATCTCGGCGACGGCGTTTGCACCGTACTGATTCCAGATCCTTCGGATTCTCGCGGGTCCGACGCCATGTTCCTGAAGGAAGAGCATCAGGTCGCGAAGTCCTCTCGCTTCCTTCCAGCTCTTTGCGATCAAGCCGGCGCGTTTCCGTCCGATCCCCACGACCTGGGTCAGGCGTGCCGGATCCTCGTCGATCACCTCGAGGGTCGATTCGCCGAACCGCTGGACGATGAGCTTCGCAGTCGATGGACCGACTCCCTTCAGCAGCCCCGAGGCGAGAAGGCGCTCGATTCCGGAGCGCGTGGTCGGAACCCGGATCGAGACCGATTCCGCCTGAAACTGGACGCCATGTTTCGAATCGGTCCGCCACTCACCGCTCGCTTCGACCGTCTCACCCGGTGAGATGGGGGGGAGGTTCCCGACGATGGTCACGCGACTCGAACGGGCTCCGAGCGATCTCGCCTGGAGAACGGAGAATCCGGAGTCCTCCCCGTAGAAGGTCACCCGTTCGATCACAGCCGAGAGCTTCTCCATTCGCGGCTCAGTGTAGGAAAACGTGGGGCAGAGGCGCCACTACGGCGCCTCTTTTGCAGCCGCGCCCCTCATGCGAATGCCACGTCTGACTTCCTCGCTTGCGATCGTCGCTCTGGCCGTCTCGACTCTTTCATGCGCCTCGATGGCGCCGGCGCCCGACCCACCACCCGCCGATGCCCCTCCGCTCGTCGCGTGGTCCGCGACGCCGGATGCTCCGGCGATCCGGGTCGGAATCCAGACCGATGTCGCCAGTTTCGAGCTGCCCCGAATCCCGCGCGGATATGTTCTGACGCCGGACCCGGACGGCACCGCGGCGTGGAGCACTTATCGGGGTCTACAAGTAAGTGCTCCCGCGTCGGCAGGCGCCACCGTGCGCTGGGCAGTGCAGGTCTCGGCCACCCCCGCAGAGGAGGGAGCGAACGAGCTCGCCCGCGCGCTCGACGCCGGCGGCTACGGCCCCTCCACCGTTCTCTTCGACGCCGCCGCTGGACTGTACAAGGTTCTCGCGGGCGACTTTCCGACCGTAGAAGACGCCCAGCGGCTCAGCGCGCGACTCGGTAACGCGGGCTACCCGGATGAGGCGTTCGTCACTAAGCTCCCCGCGCGGGACCCTCTCGTCGAGCAGCTGCTCGTCACTGATGATGAAGGAAACGAGACGCTGATCGACGGCCGCACAATCTGGATCTCATCTTCGGCAGGCGATCCGATCGCGATCGGTGAGAGCAGATACAGAGGGGTGGTGATGGTCTACCTCAACGACCGCGCGCTTCTCAACGTCGTGAACGTTCTGAATCTCGAGGACTACGTCAAGGGCGTCGTTCCGAACGAAATGGGCCCGCGCGTCTACGACCAGATCGAAGCGCTGAAGGCGCAGGCACTCGCCGCACGAACCTACGCGGTGAGCAGAATGGGTCAGTTCGATCGCGAAGGATTCGACATCTGCCCGACCGCGGCCTGCCAGGTCTACGAGGGATTCTCGACCGAGCACGAATTGTCGAACCGCGCGGTGGAAGAAACCGCCGGGCTGATCATCACCTACGAAGGAAAGCCGATCGACGCACTCTACACCTCGACATGTGGCGGGGCGACCTCGGATGTCGATGTGATGTTCCCCGGACGAAGTGAGCCGTATCTGCGGGCGGCGGACTGTGTCGAGCTCGCGCTCGATTATGTTGCGGGACGGACCGAGTCTGCCATTCTCGACGACCGGCAGGTGCGTGGGCGCATTCTCCGATCGATCACCGGCTATCCCGACGATTCCCGCTTCAACGCCGCAGTCGTCTCCGGAAGGGTGAAGGGTGCCGCGCAAAAAGCAGGTCTCAGCCCTGCCGTCGGCAATCCACCGTCTTCGGTCAGCAGACGCGACGTCCTTCGACATCTCGCCACGGCACTCGGGTGGGATCGGATTCAGTCAGTACTGCTCCTCCCTGAGGACCGCGTCTATTTTTTCCCGCACGCGGAACAAGGATCGATCGAGGCCGGCGCTGCCGCGTTCATCAACAAATATCTCCGCGATGCCGCGCAGCCGATCGAGCGGCTCGACCTCTCGGCCCCGATCTCGGCCGACGAGCTCGACTCGATTCTTCTCGCCTGGCTCGAGGCACAAGGGGCAATCCAGAGAGTCCAGGGAAAGATCCACAGTATCGAGTCCCGCACGATCACTCTCGAGTTCGAGAATGAGCGTAAAACGTTCGCCCTTCCCTCAGGGTTGCCAATCTTCCGTCAGAGCGAGACGAGCTACCGGGAACATCGCGAGGTGCCCTATCTGGTGGGCGATCGCGTCACCGTCATCCACGATCGCGCGGGAACCGTCGCGGGCCTGATCATCCAGGCGAACTACGATGGCGCCGCCTTCGATCGGACGTCCAGCTTCTCGAGCTGGATCCGATCGTTCCGGGCCAACGAGCTGGTCGACTCGATCAATCGACGCCATCCCATCACATCGCTTTCGGATCTGCGAATCCTTTCGGCTGACCAAATCGGCCGCATCTCCGCAATGGAGTTCGTCACGGGTGACGGCTCCACCTTTACGCTTCGGGGACTTCCCGTTCGCTGGGGTCTCAACGTACCGGACAATCTCTTCGCCTTCATGAAATCGAAGGACCCCGACGGCGTCGATCGTTACACCTTCTACGGAAAGGGATGGGGACACGGCACCGGCATGTGTCAGGTCGGCGCGTACGGAATGGCGCTGCGAGGCCATACCGCGGAGCAAATCGTCGAGCACTACTACACCGGCGCGCAGGTTGCGGCGGTCGGAGTCAGCAGTCAGTAGGCAGGATTTCAGGAATCAGGATTCAGGCGAACAAAAAAAACCGTGCTCTTGGCAACTCGGTGGCCGGTGGCCGGTTGCCGGTTGCCGGTTGCCGGTTGCCGGTTGCCGGTTGCCGGTTGCCGGCGAGGGATGGGTCTCGCATCCTCCAGGAAGTGTCGACCCCGCATCGCGGGCGAAGAACCAACGCCAAGCGCTATTCGTTGCAGGCTCGAGAAAACAAACATAGTCGATGAAGCCGCCGAAGGCGGCGACAGTTCTTAGCCCCCGGCTTCAGCCGGGGGGCAGAATCTTTCCCAAATTGAGTATCGAGCCCGCTTCAGCGGGCGACAGCGTGGTAACAATCAACCTATACAGATCTGGTCACAATCTACCTGGGTCGTACCCAGGCAACTGGCAACCGGCAACTGGCAACCGGAAACCGGAAACTGGCAACTGGCAACCGGCTACCGGCTACCGGCTACCCGGCTACCCGGCTACCGGTTCTACTCGACGAGGTGCCAGCTCGTCTGGCGGCCTGCCAGATACCAGACGCGCTCTCCATCGAAGAGCGCCGTCTGCTCGAGCTTGATCTGCACGAGCTGGCCGTCCCATTCGGGAACGGGAACTTTGACGTTCCCCTCGATCGCGTGAGCAGTATTCGCGTACAGCGGCCAGTCTCCTCGTACGGGCGTTTCTCCCTGGTTGTCCCACATCCCGATGGTTGGTCCCGGGCCATGACCAAAGAACCCGATCGGATGGGTATAGACGCTTCCGCGGATTCCCTCCTCGTCCATCCGGGCGAGCGTCCTCGCGAGAATGTCGTTTCCTGGCCGGCCCGCGACGAACTCTTCGGTCAGCAGGTCCTGCCACCGGTTGCCCGTCTCGAGCGCTTTCTTCAGCCCCGCCGGAACGTCATCCTCCCCGAGCCGGAGCACGTAGCCCATCTCCTGGGTATCGGTGGCGAGCCGGAGATACGAGATTCCGACGTCGGTGTGCAGCACGTCACCTCGCTCGATCACGCCACCCCGTCCGAAAAACGGGGCGTCCGGTTCGTCCGATACTCCTCGGCGCTGAATGTTGACGTAAGGCATGAACCAGACGGGAAGCCCGAGGTCGGTGTATCGCTGCCGGATGTACCAGGCAACGTCGTCCGTCGTCGTGATGCCCGGAGTGATCACCTTCGACGAGAAAGCCTCCGAGATGACCGACCGCGCCAGGGCAACGACGGTCGGATAGATCTCGATCTCACGATCGACTCGGGTCTCGAGCCAGCGTACGGCGAGCCGTTCCGCGCTGACGAGACGCCGGCTCCACTCCGGTCCCAGCTCCCTCAGCAACCGGTCGCGGTGCGAAGCCGAGAGCCCGTCGCCGAAAGCCCATTCAGGGCTTACGTTGATTCCGATCGTCTTCGGGCTCCGTTCACGAATGATCTCCGCGAGTCTGCGCCACTGCTCATCATCGGAGCCACCTTCCCATGCAGGCGCATAAACTCCCTGAAGCGGGTATCGGCTCACGGTGAGACGGTCGAGCTCCTCACGCGGCGAGCGGTCGTGAATCACGAGCATCGTCGTGCGACGCGCCGCGAATACGGGCTCGGGCACGAGCGTCAGATAGACCGGGTCCTCGTTGTACTCCCGATTGATGACGAGCCACATCTCGATCCCTTCTTCTCTCATCAGCCTGGGAAGAAGATTCTCGAGACGATCCTGGAGAATGAGGTTTATCGCGGCGGCGCGGGCGCGCTCCGGAAGGACACCGGGCGTGCTGGTGATGCTGCGCCCCTGTTCCGCGGACGGCTGCGCAGCCGCCGGAAGGCCGGCCGCGAGCGTCAGAAGACACGTTGCGAACGCCTTGGCCGGCAGGTCGAGTCGAGACGCAACCCTGCCCAAGTCAGACTCCAGCCGTCGCCTCGACACCAGCGTCGGAGGCGATCGCTTCGGCTTTGTCGGTACGCTCCCACGTGAACTCCGGCTCGTTGCGGCCGAAGTGCCCATAGGCTGCGGTCTTCCGGAACACCGGTTTGCGAAGGTCGAGAGATTCGATGATCCCCTTCGGAGTGAGCTGGAAATGTGCGCGAATCAGATCTTCCATCTTCACCTCGTCGACCCTGCCGGTACCGAAGGTGTTCACATTGACCGAAACCGGTTCGGCAACACCGATCGCGTAGGCCAGCTGAACTTCGATCTCGTCCGCGAGCCCGGCGGCGACGAGATTCTTGGCGACGTGCCGAGCCATGTAGCAGGCGGATCGATCGACTTTCGTCGCGTCCTTGCCGGAGAACGCTCCTCCTCCGTGGCGGCCCATTCCACCGTACGTGTCGACGATGATCTTCCTGCCGGTGAGGCCTGCGTCGCCCATCGGTCCGCCCACGACGAAGCGGCCGGTCGGATTGATGTGAAAGACCGTATCGTCGAGCAGCTCCGCCGGAATCACGGCGCGGACGACATGTTCGATGAGCGCGTCGCGGAGATCCGCCTGCGAAACTCGCGCGTCGTGCTGGGTGGAAACGACCACCGCGGATACGCGAACCGGCCGGCGACCCTCGTACTCCACCGTAACCTGCGACTTCCCGTCCGGCCTTACGAAATCGAGCTTTCCGGACTTTCGGACTTCCGCGAGCTTTTGTACGAGTTTGTGAGCGTAGGTGATCGGAGCGGGCATCAGTTCATCGGTCTCACGACTCGCGTAGCCGAACATCAGGCCCTGATCTCCTGCACCACCCGTATCGACGCCCATCGCGATGTCGGGACTCTGCTCGTCGATGGTCGAAATGACCGCACAGGTCTCGCTGTCGAAGCCGTAACTGGCGTTGTTGTAGCCGATGTCGCGGATCGTCGCGCGAACGATCGATGGGAAATCCGCGTACGCCTTGGTGGTGATTTCACCCGCGATCATCGCGAGACCCGTGGTCACGAGCGTCTCGCACGCAACACGGCTCATCGGATCTTCCGCCAGGACCGAGTCGAGGATGGCGTCCGAGATCTGGTCCGCAACCTTGTCCGGATGGCCCTCGGTGACCGATTCGGAGGTGAAGAGATATTTTCGTTCGGAAGTCATTGCGTGAAAGGCTCCTTTGCCGGCAGGATCGCGGGCGTTTTCCGGAAGTGTATCCCGCGGATAATCAGCTGGCGACAACCGGGGGATCGGACAGTCGATTCCGCACCCGTCAGGAGCCAGGAATCAGGGACCGGGAGCCAGCGGGAGACCTCTTCCCTTTCTTTTCACTGTTAAGCCTGCGTCACTCTTAACTCTTCACTCTTCTCTTCACTCTTCTCTTCACCCCTGTCTGTTCAGAGCGCTTCTCGCGGTCAGAGCCCGCTCCAGAGCTTCGAAGACGTCACTTCCGGTGGCCGTGAGATGACCCATCTTTCTCCCGGGCCTTGCGACTCTTTTTCCGTAAAGGTGAAGCGCGACGCCGGGAATGGAAAGTCCCCGCTCCCAGTCCGGCCGCCCACCCTGCCACAGATCCCCGAGAAGATTTGCCATCGCGACGGGGGCGAGCCGGTCCGCCGATCCGAGAGGAAGATCGCAGACGGCCCGAACCTGCTGCTCGAACTGGCTGCAACGCGCCGCATCGATGGTCCAGTGCCCGGAATTGTGAGGACGGGGAGCGAGCTCATTGACGATCACCTCGCCGTTCGATTCGACGAACATCTCAACACAGAGCACGCCCTCGAGCTCGAGCTCCCGTGCAACGATCCGGGCGATTTCCTCGGCGCGCCGCTCGACCAGTCCGGGCAGACGGGCCGGACAACTCGAGACATCGAGAATCCCCTCCACGTGAACATTGCGAGTCACCGGATACGTGACGACTTCTCCGGATGGATTCCTGGCGACGAGAACCGACAATTCGGCCTCGAACTCGACCACTGCCTCCGCGATGATCTCCTGATCGGAGAAGAGAGCGTTGAGGGCGACGTCGTCGACCGGCTCACTGCCGACCCGGAGCTGACCTTTCCCGTCATAGCCGGAGGTCGTTGTTTTGAGGATGATCGAGCCACCGAGGCGGCCTCGAGCTTCTTCGACACTGTCCAGGGTGACCGGCTCGAATCTGGCGACCGGAACGCCGATCTTCCGCATCAGCCGTTTCTCACGAAGCCTGTTCCGGGTGTCGTGCAGGATCTTCGCGGACGGTCGCACCGGAACGATCTCCTCGATTGCGGCGAGCGATTCGGACGGCACATTCTCGAACTCGAAGGTCACGACGTCGACCGAGCGGGCAAGCTCCCGGACCCGCTCGAGGTCGTCGTAAGAGGCGACAATCTCCTTTTCAGAGACGGCGCCCGCCGGCGAGTCCTCCTCCGGGGAGTAGACGTGCACGCGGTAGCCCATCGCCGCCGCACTCAGCGCGAGCATTCGCCCGAGCTGCCCGCTCCCGAGGACTCCGATGACGGATCCGGGAAGAAGGGTCGATTTCAACCGAGGACGTCCCGGGCGACGGCGTCACGTCGCGAATTCCGATACGCCTCGAGCTTCGCCACGAGCTCGGGCCGGCTCGTTGCGAGAATCGACACGGCGAGAAGCCCGGCGTTGGTCGCACCCGATTTTCCGATCGCAACCGTCGCCACCGGAACGCCGGCCGGCATCTGGACGATCGAGAGAAGCGAATCGAGGCCGTTGAGAGCGTGGCTCTGAACCGGAACACCGATCACAGGGAGAGTGGTCCAGCTGGCGACCATCCCCGGGAGATGCGCTGCCCCTCCGGCACCCGCGATGATCACCTCGATTCCACGATCTCTCGCGCCCGACGCGAACTCGCGCATCAGTTCCGGGGTGCGGTGGGCGGAAACGATCTTCTTCTCGTGCGGAACGCCGATCTCGTCGAGCACGGCGGTTGACGCCTGCATCGTCTCCCAGTCGGAGCGGCTTCCCATGATCACGGCGACCAGTGGAGCGGTGCTCATGAACGGTCGCCGCCCGCGAGATCGCCGATCAGCCCGAGAATCGATCCCTCACCACGATCCTTCCCTCCTCCGCGGGTCTTCGAACGCGGTGCTGCCGCGAACACCCGGCTCGCGAAACGGCTGAACGGGAGTGACTGCATCCATATCTTCCCCGGACCGCGAAGTGTCGCGTGAAAAAGACCCTCCCCGCCGAACAGCGCGGTCTTGATGCCGCTCACGAACTGGATGTCGTAGTCGACCCGAGGCTCGAAGGCGACCAGACAGCCGGTATCGAGTCGAAGCACCTCACCCGGTCCGAGATGGCGCTCGACGATCATCCCGCCGGCGTGCACGAAGGCGAGACCATCGCCCTCCAGCTTCTGCAGAATGAAGCCCTCACCGCCGAAAAAGCCGGCGCCGAGCCTCTTCTGGAACGCGATTCCGACCGAAATCCCCTTCGCCGCAACGAGGAACGAATCCTTCTGACAGATCATCGAACCTCCGAGCTGCGCGAGGTCGAGAGGAATGATCCGGCCGGGATAGGGCGACGCGAATGCCACCTTCTGCCTCCCCCCGGAGTGGTTCGAAAAGACCGTCATGAAGAGAGACTCCCCAGTCAGAACCCGCTTGCCCGCCTGGGCCAGCATTCCGAGCATGCTCGCCGACTGCGGTGAGCCGTCGCCGAAAATCGTCTCCATGTGCATGCCGGGGTCCATGTACATGAACGAGCCTGCCTCGGCGACGCAGGCCTCGTTCGGGTCGAGCGTGAGCTCGACGAACTGCATCTCTTCCCCGAAGATCTCATAGTCGATCTCGTCCGCGATGCTCGCTCGCGTCGGCATCGGCGGTGGAGATTCCTTCATCCTCTTCGACCGGATCGCGGCGGCGAACTCGTGCCGCCCCCCGATCGGCTCCCATCCCGCCATCCCAGGGAGATAGACATGAGCGGTCCGGTCGAGCTCGCCCGACCGGATCTTCTGGAGGATCTCCTCCGCGGACCATGGCCCCATCTGTTTACCGCTGACCGCGACGTACCACTGTTCCATTCGAGCCTCTCCTCTCAGGGCGCGAGACCCATCTGTTCCCTCACGCGCATTTTCGCGTCGATCATCTCTGCATGCTCCAGCCCGAGGAGATCCGAAAGCTTGCGGACGATGTATCCCTCGTACTGATGAAACTTCCCATCGGCGTACACGATGCGCCACATCGCCTCTACGATCTGCATCCGCTCGTCCCGTTCCGTGGCGCGTCTCACCTGATTCGTCAGATGAAAGTGGTCGATCGTGTCGCTCCTCAGATCGTCGGCCGCAGCCAGCAGCTCGGCAGATGAAGCGTCATCGAGCGAGAACGCATTCCGAAGGTGACCGACGACTTCCTGCCGTTCCGCTTCACCCATCTCGGAGCCGGCATTCGCCACTTCGAGCAGAACCGCAGCAGTCGCGAGCCGGATCGCTTCGTCGCGCCCCTCCTCCGTTTCTTCGTCACGCTGACGGTTGAAGAGCTCCAGAATCCGGGAGATTGGCATCGCCAGGCGAACGATATCAGACGATTAGGGATTAGGGATTAGGGATCAGGGATCAGGGATCAGGGATCAGGGATCAGGGATCAGGGATCAGGGATCAGGGATCAGGGATCAGGGCGATCGCCTGAACCCGACGTAGGGGCATGTAGACAACGACGTGGGCAGTCCGGAATCCCTTCCCGCGATTCACGAGCCCCCGCCCAGATCCTTCGCCCGTGCTTCGCCGGTCTCCCATGAAACGACCACGAAATTGTTGGACTTCGACCCTCTTGCAGTGCTTCGCTTGGGCTGATGTCCCAACCTGCGAGGTCCTTCGCCTGCCCGCCCGACCGCCCGCTCAGGATGACGTTGGTTTGAGTACGCGAGTTCGGTTGTTTCCGCACTCACGGGTGTCATTTCCGATCACCGTCGCAAGGCGCCGATCACTTGCTCAGGATGACGAGTGTTCGATATCGCGAAATCTCTCTACCCTGATCCCTGATCCCTGATCCCTGCTTTTCTCCCTGATCCCTAATCCCTAATCCCTAATCCCTGCATCCCAGTTCAGCAGCGCGTTGTAGACGAACCGGAAATCGGAGTGATTGAGATAGCGATGCAGCGGGTTGAAGTTGAAGAGCACCACTCTCCCCTTTCCGACGGGCATGTCGATGATCGCGGGCTTGCCGTCGAGCGCATCCCCCTCGAGGCCTCCCGACAGCACGAGCGGCTTCTTCTCTTCCTCGTCTTCTTCCTCCTCCGTTTCCGCCTCCTCCGCCTCGGAGTCCTCCTCGGCCGGTTCCATTCCGAAGTCGGACTCTTCGGTGGTTCCGAGGGAGGCCGAAATCTCGAAATAGTCGGTCGCCGGCTCGACCTCCTTCGTGCCGAACTGCATGACCACCAGATCCCGGTCCCTGTCGGCCACGTCGAATACGGGTCCGTTCCCACGGAAGACGGACGGAAACTCCTCGTAGCCATAGACGATCGGGCTGGGGGCAAGCACCTTCGCCTGGATCTCCGACCCGGGCGTCCTTCCGATATCACCGGTACGTTCGGCCCGCCTGGCGATCCCGCTGTCGACGACCAGCGTTCCACCGTTGGAGAGCGCGACGACGACTCCTCCTCCGTCGACGAACGACTGGAGGTTCGCGAGGCCGCTGAATGCCATCCCACGCGAAATGTCCTGCGATGGGTCCGGAATCCCGTGAGAGGGATACTCGGGGGTTCTCGTGTACGCGAGCGGAGCGAGCTTCGTGTCGATTCCGTGGATCATCCGCGACAGATCCCCGCCGAGGTCCGGCACCAGAATCACGTCGAACCGTCGCCCGAGATTTCCGGCGCGAACGTGATCGGGATTGATCAGCGTGTACGGGATCCGCTCTCGATCGAAGAGATACCGCACCCAGCCCGTGTCCTGAGTCGACCAGTTGTGGAGCACCGCGATGCGAGGAAGCGAGATTCGATGCGACGCGACATCCGGCTTCGAGTCGACACCGACGAAGGTGAGTCCGAGCTTTTCGGCAGCCGCCGAAGCTTTCGCGGCGCTCGTCCAGATCATCAGACTCCCCGCGGGGTAGTCCGTTTCGTCGAGATCGAATCCCTCCTCCGCCACTTCGATTCGCTCGTCTTTCAGTTCGAGCGCGAGATTCATGATCGCGTTCTGTCCGCTGTCCCTCACGAGGTAAATGCGACCACTTCCGATCACTTCGCCCCGCGGCACGACGTCCTGCTCGACCGGGGACATCGCCGCCGAAAGAATCGAGTCGTCGTCGATCCGGGTGGCATCGACACCGTAGAGCAGCGGCCAGGTCCATGCGATGTCGTCGTAAGGAGGGTTCGGCTCGTCAGCCGGGAACTCCTGCTTCTGAAGAAAATTCACTGCTGCGTTGCGATGGGGCTGATCGAGCCGGACGACCCAGTCACCCGCTTCGAACGTCTCGTCTCCCGATTCGGTCTCGGCGTCGAGCGTGTGAACTTCGATCCGATGGACGCGAAGCTGGTTGATCAGATACGCGGCCCGGCCGGAATCTCTCTGCTCGCGAGGGATGATCCAGGCATGAGGCGCCTCGCTTTTTCCTCGAGAGATCGCCCGATCCGCCTTGACCCAGTAGTTCCTGAGGAGCTCGTCGCTCCGGGTCGCCGCCTGATCGAGCGCGGCCAGAACTCCCGCCTGCATGTAATTCGTATTGTTTCTCAGCGACCACCGAACCTTCTCGTCGGGTGGCCAGGGACGGTACCACTGTCGCTCAGTCACACTCTTGCCAACGAACTTCACGTCCTCGAGCTCTCTTTCGAACGTCCCGGCGAGCGAATTGCCGAACGTCTCGTAGAAGCGGCCGATCGCATTGTGATTGTTCGCGACCGAGAAGAGATATCCCGGCCACCATCCGTCCCAGAATCCCCAGACCCAGACGCCGGGCAGCCCCATCGCCTGCAGCTCCGAGGTTTCGTTGTATGCGAACTGAGTCCACTCGTTGACCGTGAGCGGATCGATCGCCTCACTGTACGGCCCGTGACCGGTCGAGATGTAGAGCAGCGGCAGCGATTCGTGAAGATCGTGGAACACCTGCGGGTGATGGCGCCACCACGCAGCGTTGATCGCGCGCGTCAGGGCGAGCGTGAGCTGCATCCCGTCGCGGTTGTTGTCGTGAAACACGTAGTGACCCCAGTAGGGAGGCGAACCGACTCGGCGCAGATCATCGAAAGGAAGATTCTTCCCTCGCAGGTGTCGGTAGTACCAGTCGACGATTCGGTCCCGCCCGTCCGGTTCGGCCACCGGCGTGATCATGACGACGACGTTGTCCCGGATGTTGCGGATGTTTTCCTTTTCGCTGACGGCAAGGCGGTAGGCGAGCTCCATCAGCATCTCTGGGCTGCCAGTCTCGGTCGAATGGAGACCGCCGGTCAGGTAGTAGAACGGTTTGCCCTCCCGAATCAGCGCCTCGGCTTCCGCACGCGAAGTCGTGCGCGGATCGGCCAGAGCAGCCGTGATCCCGCTCAGCCGGTCGAGCCGAGCCAGGTTTTCCTCCGAGGAGATGATGGCGAGGATCAGGTCACGACCCTCCTCGGTGCGTCCGATCGTCTCGACTCGAACGCGGGGGCTCTCCGATCCGAGCCGGTTGAAATAACCGTGAATCTCCGCCACGCGGGTCAGCTCGTTCGGCGTTCCCGAGAGCCGGCCCAGAGCGTCCATTGGAGACGCCACGGTGGCCGATTCCGGAACGTAGGCAACGGTCTCCGGGAGGTACTTCGGATCTGTCGTGTAACGGGCGATCGCCTCGATACTCCCCGGCTCCGCGGTGTCGGGGGCCGGATCGACACCCAGAAGAGGGGTGGACAGCAGCATCGCGGCCAGAGCGAGCGCGGCAGATCTCGTGGTTGTCATCGGTTCGAATCCTCCGGCCGGGAAGTATATCGAGAGACAGTTGCCGGTGGCCGGTGGCCAGTTGCCAGATTGATCTCGCCACATCCAAACACTCGTCATCCTGAGCAAGTCACGGGCGCCGTGCGCCGGTGAAACGGAAATGACACCCGTGAGTGCAGAAACAACCGCACTCGCATACTCAAACCGACGTCATCCTGAGCGGACGGTCGGGCGGGCAGGCGAAGGACCTCGCAGGTTGGGACATCAGACCAAGCGAAGCGGCAAAGGGTCGAAGTCCAACAAATTTCATGTTGGTTTCATTAGGAGCCGCCGAAGGACGGCGAAGGATCTTCGCGGAGGATCCGAGCCTTCGGCATTCTGTCGCCCGCTAAAGCGGGCTCCACACGATTTTGGGGAGAGCTTCTATCCCCCGGCTTGAAGCCGGGGGCTAAGACCTTTCGCCCGCTTGCGCGGGCTGACCGATGATGATGTTCTCATCGACATCAACACTCCAGGACGGTCAGCGTTCTTTCGCCCGCTGAAGCGGGCTGATCGGAAATGCACGTTTTCGAGCCCGCGGAGCGAGCGACAGAACGACACGCGAGGGGCAGATCGTCTCCAACTCGCTGAATAGACGAAGCCGGCCAAGCCGCCGAAAGGCGGCGGCAGATCTTAGCCCCCGGCTTCAGCCGGGGGATAGAGGCGACCCCTCTGAACTTCGAGCCCGCTTCAGCGGGCGACAGAGCGATCACGATTCCAACCATCATGTGAAACCGACAACCGGCAACTGGCAACCGTCCTCCCTCCTCTTTTCAATAAAGGAATGAATTCTCAGCTCGAGGAATCTAAACTACTCGCCGATGCAGTCGACCCTGCACGACCTGAAGGCTCTCGCGCTTTCCTACCATCCGCTCATCGTCTTCGAGACGGTCGAGGAACGCCGTGTGAGCTCGCTCGTCCGAGCGCTCGCGCACGAGCTGAACCTGCCGCAGCTCGACTGGTCCGTCACCCAGGGAGTCTGCCGGCCCGGTACCGATCCGATCGACGGGACGGATGATCCGGAAAAACTGATGGACTACCTTCTCTCGATGCAGCTCGAGGTGATCGCCCACCTCAAGGACTTCGCGGTTCATCTCGAGAAGCCTCGTGTGGCGAGGGGATTCCGGGAGGTCGTCAGCCACTACGCGAGAAATCACTCGACGATCGTCCTCTCGGGCGGAAGCGTGACGCTTCCGGACGACGTCGACCATCAGGCAGTGCACGTCCACCTCCGCATGCCGAATCGTGACGAGCTGCTGCAGCTCATCAAGGTCGTCACGACGTCGATGAAGGAGAAACACAGAATCGACGTTTCACTCTCCGCCGACGATTCTTCGGCTCTGGTCGAAGCGCTCGCAGGGCTGACGATCGATCAGGCGAGACAGATTCTCGCCTGGGTGATCGTCGAGGATCTGCGGCTCGGCGGCGATGACATCGCCAGGGTTCTCGAGCGGAAGGCGAAACTGGTTCAGGAGAGCAGTGTGCTCGAGTATTACCCGGCCGGCACGAACCGCCACGAGATCGGCGGATTCGGACGTCTCAAGAAGTGGCTGGAGCGGGCGCGGCTCGGTTTCTCTCCTGCCGCGGCCAGAATGAACCTCGATCCTCCGAAAGGCATTCTGATGGTCGGCGTCCAGGGTTGCGGAAAATCGCTCGCCGCGAAAGTGATCGCCAGAGAGTGGGGAATCCCTCTGCTGCGACTCGATGCCGGACGGTTGTACGACAAGTACATCGGAGAGTCCGAACGGAACTTCCGGGAAGCGACCAGGATGGCCGAATCGATGGCGCCCGTGGTCCTCTGGATCGACGAGATCGAGAAAGCCTTCGGGTCCGGCGCGGCGAGCACCGAGGACGGCGGACTATCGGCCAGGCTCTTCGGGATGCTTCTCACATGGCTACAGGAGAAGAAGCCCGGAGTGTTCATGGTCGGAACGGCGAACAATCTGGAGCGGCTTCCTCCCGAGCTGCTTCGGAAGGGACGATTCGACGAGATCTTCTTCGTCGATCTCCCCGTCGAGGGGGAGCGTGCCGAGATCTTCAGGATTCATCTTCGAGCGCGGAATCAGGACCCGGACGGCTTCGATATCGCGCGGCTCGCGTCGGCGACCGACGGATGGAGCGGCGCGGAGATCGAGCAGGCGGTGATCTCGAGTCTCTACGAATCGCTGCACCGGGGCGAAACGCTCGGCACTTCCATCATCCTTCACGAGATCGGCCAGACGACGCCGCTCTCTCACTCCCGTGCCGAAGCGATCCAGCGCGTCAGAAGCGAGGCGGCGGGACGATTCGTTCCGGTGCGCTGACGTAGAATTCCGGAAGAGGAGGATCGATATGCGAAATCTTGCAAATGCCGTGGTGACTCTGGTCGCCCTCACCCTTCCAGTCCAGGCGGATGAGCCCATCGCAATCGTCATTCATGGCGGAGCCGGCACCATCACCAGGGAAAACATGACCCCCGAGCTCGAAAAAGAGTATCGGGAAATTCTGTCGGAAGTTCTCGACGCCGGTTACGCGATCCTCCGCGATGGCGGTTCTTCGCTCGATGCCGTCGAGACCGCGATCAGGATCATGGAAGACTCGCCTCTGTTCAACGCCGGAAAAGGTGCGGTCTTCACCGCCGATGGCCGGAACGAGCTCGACGCGTCGATCATGGACGGGTCGAATCTCGACGCGGGCGCCGTCGCGGCCGTGACGATGATCCGGAATCCGATCTCGGCCGCGAGAGCGGTGATGGAAAAATCCCCGCACGTCATCCTCGCGGGACGCGGCGCGGACCTCTTCGCGACGGGCGTCGGTCTGGAGGTCGTCGCTCCCGAATACTTCTGGACGGAGCGGCGGTGGAAATCGCTCCAGAACCACCTCCGCAAATCCGACGAGTTCGGAAGCGATTTCCTCAGAAAGAAGACATCGGACAGGCTGGCTCCGGCCGACGACTACTTCGGAACCGTGGGAGCGGTCGCGATCGACCAGAACGGCAACATCGCTGCAGGAACGTCCACCGGAGGACTGACGGGCAAGCGGTTCGGCCGGGTGGGCGATTCCCCGATCGTCGGCGCAGGTACCTGGGCGGACAATCGCACCTGCGGGGTGTCCGGCACGGGCCAGGGCGAGTACTTCATCCGGCTCACGATCGCTCGAACCATCTCCGCCATGATGGAGTTCGGCTCGGTACCGCTCGAGGACGCCGCAGCCGAAGCCATCCGCCGGCTCGGCGAGGCAGGCGCAACAGGAGGCGTAATCGCGCTCTCGAAGGACGGCACGATCACCGCACCATTCAACACGTCCGGAATGTATCGGGGATGGATCGATTACTCCGGCGAAAAGACGGTCGCGATTTACGGCGGACTCGACTGACGGCGATTCACCGGCGTTGAAACCAAATTCCCCCGGGCTCCGGGATATGATTGGCCCTCTTGGGAGAAACTGATGCCGCTGCATGGTGATCTGAGAACCATGCCTCTGCCGGAGCTGCTGATGTGGATCAGCCAGTTCCGGAAGACCGGGACGGTCCGCGTGGTCGAAAACGACGACGACACGCACATTCTCGCGTTTCTCGAAGGCGCTCTCGTCTACTCATCCTCACCAGACCCGGACAAGCGGCTGGGAGCGCTGCTCGTTTCGCGCGGCGTCGTGACCCGGGAGATGTACGAGCGCGCGAGGAAGCTCCGCGACGAAGACGGACTCGGAATCGCCAAGGCGCTCTCGAAGCTCAAGCTCGTCGCTCCCGACGACATGACACGGTTTCTCAGAAAGAAGGCGGAACGGGAGGTTTTCGGGCTTTTCGAGGTCAGAGAGGCCGAGTTCTCGTTCAACGATCGCGAAATGCCGACGCTCGAGCTCCTCCCACTCCGCGTCGACCTTTCGCACATGCTCCTCCGGATCACCCAGAACATGGACGAGCGCGGCGAGTACGACTTCGACGCCTCCGGCATCAATCTCGATCTTCCGGAGCTCTGACGATCTCGAACGCCTTCTCGAAGCGAGAGGTCTTCCGGGCTGTTGCCGAAAACCGGCGAAAGATCTCGCGGGGATCGGGGTCGGGTCTGAACTTGGAACTTAACACGTTGAGATCCCGCGTAGTCCGATGATCAGTGAGTTAAGTTCCAAGTTCAGACCCGACCCCGCCTCCTCAGTAGAGCAGATGTCTCCGGCGCCTCTCGAGGAACTCCCGAAGCTCCGGCTGCCATCGCTCGATGATCGCGTCCGGATCGGCCGAAGCCTCGACGAGCTCGACCGTGTCCTGATCCTGCAGAAGGATATTGAAGCTTTCGGGCCGGAATTCGCCGGGGTACATGTCGTGAAGAACGGTAGCGATCCGAATGCCGATCGCCGGGAAGTCGCACTCCGGGTCGACGAGATCGAAAGCCGCGCCACCGACCCGCTCACCTGCGAATTTGCTTGCATCGGCGACGAACTCCACCGGCTCGATCGTGATGCAACCCGGTGGAATTACATCGTTCAGCTCGGATGCGAACGCGTTTTTATCGATGTAAGGAGCACCGATGAGCTCGAACGGCGTCGCCGTTCCTCGACCGACGGAGAGATCGAGATACTCGAGCAGCCCGATCCCCGAATAGAGGATCGCCTCCTCGAGACTGCGGATATTCGGTGACGTGTCGAACCACGGCAGCGTCGTGTCGTTCTGATACAACCCCCTCTTCCACCCCGAGAGTGGGACGACGGTGAGCTCGACCTCGATGCCTCGCTCGTCGCGGAACATCCGAGCGAGCTCACCGATCGTCATTCCGTGCCGCACCGCCACCGGATGAAACGCGACGAATGCTTCCCGGTCGATCTCGACAGGCCCCTGCACGGCCACGCCTCCGATCGGATTGATCCGGTCGAGCACCACGAACGGCACGCCGGACTCCGCGGCCGCCTCCATCGCAAGAGCCATCGTCGAGATGTAGGTGTAATAGCGCGATCCGATGTCCTGGAGGTCGAAAACGAGAACATCGAGACCGTCGAGACTCGCCGCGGCCGGTTCCCTTCGCTCACCGTAGAGACTGAAAATGGGGAGGCCGCTCGCTTCGTCGCGCCCGTCCGGCACATTCTCATCCAGCGTCCCCCGCAACCCATGTTCGGGACTGAAGATGGAGACGAGCTCGAGCGGGCCGCTCCTCAGCACATCGCGGGTCAGATTGCCGTACTTGTCCCGCCCCGTGTGGTTCGTGATCAGCCCGACCCTCTTCCCGACCAGAGGCTCGAATCGTCGGTCCTGCAGAACGTCGACGCCGTTGGAGACCGCGTGCGGTCCCCTCCAGGGAAGGATTTCGATTGACGGGTCCCAGCTCGCGTATCCCGCCATCGGCGAGATCGCCTTCCCGAGACGCTCCTGAAGAATGGTCGCCGTGCCGGTACCATCCGGATGAACCCGGTTCGACAAGGCGATGTAGAACGCTTCGGACGCCGGGTCGATCCAGATGAATGTTCCCGTCCAGCCGGTGTGACCGTACGATCCCATCGGGAACCACCCTCTCGGCCGCGAGTAGATCGAGTCGAGATCCCACCCGAGCCCGCGGCGCACGGCCATCGCTTCCGGCGTTGCGATCGAGGTCATCAGCCGGACCGTGGAAGGCTCGAAGATTCGCACGCCATCGATCGTGCCGCCGTTGAGCAGCATTCGCGCAAAACGGGTCAGGTCGGCGACCGTACTGAACAGACCCGCATGACCGGCCACGCCCCCCATCCGGCGCGAGGTGGGATCGTGGACCACTCCGTGGAGAATCTCCCCGGCGACGCGCTCGGTCGGCGCGACGCGGTGCAGGTTCCCCCGTGCCACTCCGAAGTCCGTATCGACCATTCCCGCAGGCTCGAAAATCTCCTCGCGGACGAAGTCGTCGAGCGACCTGCCTGAAACCCGCTCGACGATGACGCCGAGAAGAATGAAGTTCACGTCGCTGTAGCGGAAGAGGAAGCCCGGCTTCGTCCGCGGCCTCCGGGTCGCCGCCCTGATCAGACCTTCCTCCGCTCCCTCCCAGTCGTCCCTCAGATCAACGCCCGGATCGAGACCGGACGAGTGCGTCATCAGATGCCGAATCGTGACGTCGTTCTTCCACTCTCCCGCGAATTCCGGGATCAGGTCCACGACGCGATCCTCGAGAGCGAGATCGCCTCGCTCGATCAGTTTCATCACCGCCGAAGTCGTCGCGACGACCTTGGTCAGCGACGCCATGTCGAAAATCGTATCCTCCTTCATCGGTGTCACTGCGGGCTCGAGAGACCTCTTTCCTATGGCACCCCGATAGACCTCCCCGGAAGCTTCGATGTGAACGACGGCTCCCGGAAGGTGGCCCTTGCTGATCTCGTCCTCGATGATCTCGACAATTGCGACCGGAAGCGGCCTGATCGCTTCGTCAGTGCGGATCGCACCGGTACAGGAAACCAGGAGAAGGAAGAGCGCGGCCACCGGAAGATTCGAGGTCCGGCGGATGTCTGAATCACGGCTCAAATCAATCGAGCTCCTTTTTGATCTTTTCGATCAGATCCGCGGTATCGAAGGGTTTGAGGATCGCGACATCGATACCCGTTTCCGACCTCCGGGCTTCATCGACCGGATCACCACTGAGAATGATCATCGGAAGCTCGCTCCGCCTGCTCGCCCTGCGCATTGACTCAACCAGCTCGGCCGGCGACACATCCGGCATATTGAGATCGACGATCGCCAGATCGGGATTCTCACTCCGGACCAGTTCGATGGCCTGTTTGCCGGACGAAGCAGTCACTGGAATCATCCGGTACGTCCGGAGCAAGGCCTCCATGAGTTTCAACAGGGGCTCATCGTCGTCGACAACGAGTATCGTCGGCTGGCCAGTCATCGAGTCGCTATTCTAATGACCGGCGGGCCCGGCCGGGAGAGGGACGAGCGATTCGAGCACCTCGATGGTTCCCGGCTCGGGATCGATTCTTTCGACCATCGTCACGTCCGGGAAGTCCTCCAGCAGCCGGATCTCGGCCGCCCGTCGAGCCCGATCGCAGGGGCATTCGTTCTGAGGAGTCAGGTAGTTGGCGACAATCCCGATCAGACCGATCTTTCGCTTTGCGAGCTCGTCGGCCAGGCGCTTCGTCTCTGCGATCACCATCGGCTCGGGTCTGGTGACGATCACGACTCCGCATTGCTCGCTGACGAGCACTTCCTCCAGCTCGCGCAGGCCCTTCGACATCTCGAGCAGCGTCGAACCGAGCGAGCCGGCCGGCATGATCTGCCAGTACTCGAGAAGGATCTTCATCAACTGGCGAACCCAGGAAGTCGCCAGCTCCGGGAGATCGATCAGGCGGAGGAAATGACCGGTCGGGGCGGTATCGACGACGATCCGCTCCGCACCGCTTCGAAGGAGCTCCACGATTCTCATCAGCGCAAAGATCTCATCGGCGCCGGGTGGGGCGATGTCGAGAAGGCTTCGTGCAATCCGCTCGTCGTGTACGGCCCGAAAGCGCCCATCCGGTGCGCCGAACAGCTCGTCGAGAGTCTTTTCCATCTCATCCTCGAGATCCTTCCATGCTCGCGACGGGTCGACCTGCTCGACGTGAAGGTTGTCCGGAAGATCGAGCCCGTCGGTCAGATCCGTGAGCGATCTCGCCGGATCCACCGACAGAAGGTGGATTTCTCCATCGTTCCTCACGGCAAGCTGAAGGCCGATGCTCGTGGCCGTCGAGGTCTTGCCGGTGCCGCCTTTTCCCGCAACGAAGACCAGCCGCCGGCCCTCCGGATCGAGCGCCTTCGATCCGCGCATACTCTTTGCGGGTTTCTCCGGCTCCACTCCCCGCCTCGCGGCCAGCAGCTCTTCCAGATCGGCCAGCCGGGCCACGGGCCGGCAGAGCCTCTCGACCGTCACGATGCGGGCCTTCGCCTCGAGCTTTCCACGGGCGGCGTCCTCACCGGCTCTCGCTTCGCGGCAGGACTGACAATCGCAGTCGCCGGTCACGCGGTTCAGGACGACGAACGGAACATCGAGGCCGAGAGATTCGACCGAATCCACCAGCCGGAGTGTCTGATCAACCACGAGATCCTCTCCGAGCGTGACGGGAAGAAACGTCGTCAGAGACGGATCGCTCAGGATCGAAGCCTCTTCTTCGATCGAGCTGCGGAGCTCGTCGAGCCAGGTTTCCGCGGAATCATCGACGTCAGCGCCGGCAAGCTGGAAGACGATCTCGCGGTGCTTCTCCGACATCGCTTCCAGCGCCGACGTGAATGCATCGTAATGAGAACGGGCGTCGAGAAGTCTCAGCGTGTGTCCCGTCGGGGCCGTATCGATCACCAGCGCCCCGTCCGAACCGAGATTTCGATACAAGGTGAAGATCTTCCGCCAGCCCATGATCTCGTCGATGCCGGGGATCGAGCGCGTGATCAGTTGTCGGATCTCTTCTTCGTCGAAGATCGTACCTCGCTCGATCAGGGTGACGATCGGCTCGAGACTCGTATCGAGGAATCCGTTCCATTCGCTCTCGGCATCGAGGCTCTCGATTCGAAACGGGCTGTCTGCGGGGTCGAGAAGATCGGGAAGGCTCGTCGCGGGATCCGTCGAAAAAAGTACGACATCACGATCGGAGGAGATCCGGAGCGCGGTTGCGGCGGCGATCGTCGTCTTTCCGACGCCTCCCTTGCCCCCGACGATGATGATGGAACGGTCCGAGAGCTGGTCCACGGCGCGAGCCAGCGAACCGGCTCTTCGCGAGCTCACTCCCCGTACCCGGTATGAATGACCACGTCCGCCGCGTCATCGTCGTCGCGGCCACGCTGCCTGTCGAGAAACTCCTCTGCCTGGGCCTGCTGACGCATCCGGATCTCGCGCAACTTATCGAAGACGATTGCTTCCTCAGCCGCGTAATCTTCCTCGCTGATCTCGCCGAGCTCGAGCTGCATCTGGAGCTCGAGCAACCGGGTTTTCCACACCTCGTCATTCATCATCTCCCGGTCGACCATGGTGCGCACCTGTTCGAGCGCCCACTTCACGCCGGCAACAGGCGCCTTGAACGGAAGCGCCAGGAGATCGTCGATGAGAAACATTTCAGGTGTCTGCCCGCTCGAGCTTGAGCCGGATATTCACGAAATTGTATGGCGGCCAGGGACCTGTGTACAGGAACGAGAGCGCATCCTCGTACTTTTTCGCGATCTCCGAGACCCGCTGGTCGAACAGCTCGGTCTTCTCGCGCTCGACGAGAAAGGCGGCGTTCATGATCATCCGGTCCCCGATCGGTTTGTTCGATCTCGAGGCGACCGCCGAATCCCGCAGGTGGCTGTAGATCTCCTGAACATATTTTTCCGATTTCTCCTGCAGCGCGGACTCGACGATCTTTCCGAGCTGCATCTTGAGAAAATACGCCGAGCCGCTCGTTCCGGCCTCGATCTGTTGCTTCAGATTCCCGACGTCATCGTTCTCCGCTTCGATCTGCCTCAGAACCGCCTCTCGATCCCAGTTGACCTTCAGACCGAACTCGATCTTTCCTTCCATCTTGTCCAGGACGTCGACCAGAGCCGGATACGTCCCCTGCATGAAGGTTCTGATGTCGGCTTCCGTTCGGAACACGGTCCCGAAGCTCATCGGAAGAACCGTGTACTGCTTCATCACGACTTCATTCACATGCTCGTGAGCCAGCGCGTTCTCACGCGTCGGGTCGTAAATCTGAAGGGGGCACTTCGAGACGACGGCTGCGAAATCCTTGTAGTGGACCGTATACACTTCGTCGTTCCGACCCCCGATCCCGATCGGCCCGAAGCTCTGATTCTCGGCTGCCTTGATGATTCCGTAAACGTATCGACCCTCTTCCTGAGGGGTAGCGCTCTGTTCCATCGCTCCGCACGGATGCAGTCACGATGCCGGGCTCGGTGCCGGGCCCCTGCTCCGGACCCTCCCGGGTTAGACTCCTTCATTGAAAATGCGACGAAATGCAGTGATCGCGTCGAGCGCCGAACGGTGGTTCCAGGCAAGCCAGCGGCCGCTCCCATGGCGCGTCAACTACGAGCCATGGCACGTCTGGGTCGCTGAAGTGATGGCCCAGCAGACTCGGATCGAGGTCGTCGCTTCCCGCTTTCCCCAGTTCATTGAACGATTCCCCTCCCCCGAATCCCTCGCCCTTGCCGATGACGACGATGTTCTCACCGCATGGTCGGGCCTCGGTTATTACCGGCGCGCCAGAATGCTCAGGGCCGGTGCGATCCGCGTGGTCGAGCAATTCGGCGGAGAGCTCCCCCGGCGACTCGAGGATCTCCGTTCGATTCCGGGCATCGGCGAATACACCGCCGGGGCGATCGCGTCGACGGCCTTCGACCAGTCCGTTCCCGCTGTCGACGGGAATGTCATGCGACTCCTCGCACGAATCGAGGCACTCGAGCCGCCCTGGCGCAGCGCGAGGCTCGGCCGGGAAGCCACGGATGCCGCTCGCGAGATCGTAGAAGCCGCGAGCTCTCCACGGATGCTGAACCAGGCGCTCATGGAGCTTGGTGCGACCATCTGCAAACCAAGAGAGCCGTCGTGTGTCATCTGCCCGCTGCAAACCGAGTGTCGGGCCTTCGAGCTCGGCCGCGCCGCCGACTACCCCCGGCCAGCTCCGCGCAAAAGCCGGAAAAGTCTCGAGATCCCGCTGCTCGTCGTCACGGACGATGCGGGCAGGGTACTGATGCTCCGCTCCGAACAGGGCTCGCTCATGACCGGACTCTGGCACCTTCCCCACGGTGTCCCCGATCTGATTCCGGAGACCGCCATCGCCAGCTGGACCTCGAGGGAGGTTCTCGGGACGTTCCGCCATTCGGTGACCGACCGCCGCATCACCTTCGTGATCCATCGTGCCGATCTCGACTGCCGGCTCGGCGAGGGATTCGCGGAGGCGGCCTGGCAGGATCCCGAAGAAGATCTCGCCACGCCATCCTACGTCGCAAAAGCGTTTCGCCACGCCCGCCTTCGCGACGGGCTTGCCGCTCGCACCCTCAGTCGGTAATTCACGCGGTCCGGAAGTTCCCGGGAAGAACCGGGCGGGGACCATGCTCCTGGCTGCACAATCTCCGGAATCAGAGGGATTCCGTCGAGAATGTCCCGGCACAATTGGCACCGGAGAGGGGTCCAAGAACGACTTTTGCTTGCCGGGTACGTCCATGTCCGAGATCGTCATCCGCACCGCCACCCGCTCCGACAAAAAATCCTTCATCGAACTGGTCGAGGCTCATATCGCCTTCGAGAAGATGGAACCGATGACTCCGGAGGCGAAAGAACGCCTGCTGCAGGACGGATTCGGCGACCACCGCAGGTTCTCCGCTTTTCTCGCCTCGCTCGACGATCGCGACGTCGGCTACGCAATCACCTACGAGGCCTACTCCTCGTTTCTCGCCCGGCCGGTCTTCTACCTCGAGGACATCTTCGTCTACGAGGACGTTCGCGGGGAGGGCTTCGGCGGAAAGATGTTCCAGTATCTCGTCGAAGAGGCCGTCGACCGCAACTGCGCCAGGATGGAATGGATGGTCATCGACTGGAACGAGAACGCGATCGGATTCTACGAGAGACGCGGCGCCATTCAGCTCAGCGAATGGCATTCCTACCGGCTCGATGAAAGCCAGTTGAAGTCGCTTGCTGCACGCGGAGAATCACGATCGCTGCAGACCGAATGAAAAAAGGCCAGGGCAGGTCAATGACCCGGCGGGGTCTGAAGTCCTTCTTCACTCCTCACTCTTCTCTTCGTTAGACTCGAAATACCTTGAGTCCTGATACGAGTAGCGTCAACGTGCGCCGGTCGTCATTTCTCTTCCTCCTGGGAGCGACGATCGTTGCCGCGATCGGCTGCGATCGTCAGGTCCCCGCCAGCTCCTCCGAAGAAGCACACCTCAAACCGACGGAGGCACGGCAGCAGCTTCTCGGGCGGCTGGATCAGATCGAGGCTCACGGCAAATCCTCGTTACACGCCACGACCGTGAAGACTCTCTGGAGCCGGGGTACGACAGTCGATCGACTCACGCTCGAAGCACCCCCTCGAGGCATTCTCGAAACCGCCATCGCCATCGATCCATCGGCCTCGCTGCTCGTAAATGGCCATTTCGAGCTCAGAATCGGATTGACGGACGAAAACGATGAATACACTGAAATTTTCGAACGCTCCTACCCGGCTGACGATTCAGGAGGATGGATATCTCTGAGCATCGATCTCAAAGACCGGAGCGGTCCGGTGGATCTTTCCTTTCACAAGCGACATCTCGGCGAGGCAAGCGAGTTGCTCGCCGACTTCGAGATCGCCGCCACGGACCTCGTCGTCTGGAGATTTCCTCGAATCGTTCCGCAGAGCCTCGATCGTCCGAACGTGATTCTGATCTCGCTCGACACGCTCCGACCCGATCATCTCGGGCTCGAGGGATACCGCCGCAATACTTCACCCAATATCGACGCGCTGGCCCGCAACGGAACGTACTTCGGAGCATGCTTCAGCCAGGCGCCATGGACCATGCCGGCTCATTATTCGATCCTCAGCGGGACACTCCCCTCGACCAGCGGCTCGGTCAGCCCGGTTCAGTCGATCGTCGTTCCGATGCCGAGTGTGCCGATGCTGGCTGAACTGATGCGCGATGCCGGCTACCTGACGGCGGCATTCACCGGAGGCGGGGCGGTCTCAGCGGATCTCGGCTTCGACAGAGGCTTCGATGCGTACGACGAAACCGATCTGGTCGACGGAAGTGACGTCACCACGATCGTATCCAAAGCTTCCGAGTGGCTGAGACGCCGCAGGAACCGCAGCTTCTTCCTCTTCATTCACTCTTATGAACCTCACGAGCCGTTCACGGATCATCGCTTCATCGATGGCGAGTCTCCTTCCCGGGACTTCGAAGCGAACCTCGTCGCGAAGTACGACGGGGACATCAGCCGCGCCGACGAAGCTCTCGGAGAGCTCTTTCAGTTGCTTCGGAGCCAGGGCCTCGACTCGAATACGATCGTGCTCGTCACCTCCGACCACGGCAAGGAGTTCTTTGAACGTAGAGTTCCACCCTGGGAGTCCTTTGCCGAGCATGGTCACACTCTCTACGACGAAATTCTCCGGGTTCCGCTCGTCATGAGTGGACCGGACGTTCCGAAAGGGATGATCGTCACGGCCCAGATTCGCTCGATCGACATCGCACCGACCATCCTCGCACTCATCGGTCTGGACGGCGCCCTCGGGATGGAAGGAAAGGACCTCACACCGTGGATGAATGGACAGCGGCGGGATGACCTTCCGGCTTTCGCCGAGGCGACGACTTACGGCCCGGCGAGGGAGAGTCTCCGCACCGGTGGGTACAAGCTGATCCGTCGGACCGGTTATGGACAGCTGAGCCATCCCTGTTGTTCATCCTTTCCGATGACTCCGCGTGAAGAGCTTTACGATCTTTCCACCGATCCCAGCGAAGCGAACAACCTCGCTGGATCCGCTCCGGCCGTGCTCGGGCGGCTCCGCTCCGAGATCTCCCTCATCGGCGTCGAAGCTGCCACGCAAGCACCCGGCGGAACGCGGGACTCTTCTTCCCCCAGCTCCGATACGATCAACTCACTGCGTAGCCTCGGCTATCTTCAGTGACGTCGCCTCGACGCAAACGTACCCGCGACATTCCGGACTCGAATCCTTTACCGATATGATTTGCCGTATGAAAACGCGATTCCCGATGGCAGGACTGATCGCTCTCATCCTCTCTCTCCCTCTTCTCGCTCAGGAAGCCCCGACGGCGACCGACGAAGAGAAGCGAGTCCCCGAGGAGCGCGCGGTCGCGACGGAGCACCAGGTCACGATCGACGGGAAGCCGATCCGTTATCGGGCAACGGCCGGAACCTATATTCTCGAGGAAGAGGACGGGACCCCGAAAGCGGAGATTTTCTATATTGCCTACCAGAGACTCGGCCTCAACGATATGGCCGCGCGACCGCTCACTTTCTCTTACAACGGAGGACCCGGCTCATCCTCGGTCTGGCTCCACCTCGGGCTCCTCGGGCCGCGGAGGATCGATATGGGAGAGGAAGGGCACGCTCCCGCCCCTCCATACCAGGTGAGCCCCAACCCCTGGTCGCTCCTCGACGTCACCGACCTCGTCTTCATCGACCCGGTCATGACGGGCTACAGCCGTCCGGTTCCGGGCGAGGACAAATCGCAGTTCACCGGTCTGCGGGAGGATGTCGAGGCCGTCGGGAAGTTCATCCACATGTACGTCAACCGGAACGAGCGATGGGCATCACCGAAGTATCTGATCGGCGAGAGCTATGGAACGACACGCACCGCGGCTCTTTCGAACTGGCTTCAGGAGCGGCATGGGATGTATCTGAATGGAGTGATGCTGATCTCCTCGATTCTGAACTTCCAGACCGCACGCTTCGACGTCGGCAACGACCTCCCCTATATCCTGTTCCTTCCGACCTACGCCGCCACCGCATGGTTCCATCGCCAGCTCGAGCCGGCACTGCAGCAGACGAGCCTTCGTGACTTTCTCGATGAAGTCGAGGAGTTCGCGCTCGGCGACTACACGCTCGCACTGATGCGTGGGAACGACCTTCCGGAAGAAAGCAAAAGGGAGATTGCCGGCCGCCTCGCCCGCTACACCGGTCTCGATCCACAGTACGTTCTCGACACGAATCTCCGCATCCGGATCTGGCGGTTCACCAAGGAGCTCCGGCGCGACGAACGGACCACGGTCGGCCGTCTCGACAGCCGGTTCACCGGTACCGATTACGACGCGGCGGGAGAATCGTACGAGTACGATCCCAGCTACGCCGAGATCCTCGGGCCATTTGCCGGTGCGCTCAACCACTACATCACGAGCGAGCTCGATTTCCAGGCGGAGGTTCCGTACGAGATCCTGACCGGCCGGGTCAGGCCGTGGAGTTACGACGAGTTCGAAGGGCGGTACGTCAACGTCGCCGACGAGCTTCGCCAGGCGATGACCCGCAATCCGGATCTCCGCGTCTTCGTCGCGAACGGCTACTACGATCTCGCCACTCCGTATTTCGCAACCGAGTACACTTTCGACCATCTCGCATTCGATCCCGGCTTCGAAGACCGGATCCGGATGGAGTACTACGAGGCGGGGCACATGATGTACATCCAGCGCCGCTCGCTCGAGGCGCAGCGGGCCCAGCTCGCAGCCTTCATCCGCGACTCGATGTAGACCCGCCCGGGATGCCGGCCGTCGTGGCGCCCCCGCGATACACTTTCGCGATGACTCTTCGAGCCCTGGCGGCACTCGGGATCGCGGCCGCCGCGGTTTTCCCAGGCTGCCGCGCCGAGGGGAATCTCGAATCGTTCCCCGAGCGAAATCCCGCGCCGGTAATGGCATTCGAAGGCGCGGAATGGCTCGAGCGCCCCACCCGCGCGATCGAGGAGCGACCCGACATCGTGCTCGATGCAATGGATCTCCGCAATGGCGACATGGTCGCCGAGATCGGAAGCGGGACCGGCTACTATGCCCGCCGCCTCGCGAAGGAAGTCTCACCGGATGGCGAAGTGTGGGCCGTCGACATCCAGCCGGAAATGCTCGAGCTGATGGAGGATCTCGCAGCCGACGAAGGGATTGAGAACATCGTTCCGATCCTCGGCACCGAGACAGATCCGAACCTGCCGACAGCAACCTTCGACTGGATCCTCATCGCCGACGTCTATCACGAGATGCAGGAACCGCAGGCGATGCTGCGCGCAATCCGGGCAGCTGTCACCGACGAGGGCCGTATCGCGCTCGTCGAATATCGACTCGAGGGCGCTACCGCCGAGCACATCCGGCTCGAGCATCGGATGTCAGTGACTCAGATCCTTGCCGAATGGCTTCCCGCCGGGTTCGATCTGGTCGACCGGATCGAGACTCTTCCGTCGCAACACCTGCTGATCTTCGAGAAATCAGAATGAATCCGGTGGCCGGTGGCCGGTGGCCGGTGGCCGGTAACCGGTGGCCGGTAGCCGGATTGACGAAAGTCGCAGTACGAGTACATGGAGCGGCGACTCACGATCCCGCGCCCAGATTCTTCGCCCGCGCTTCGCCGGGCTCAGAATGACGACTGTTGTGTTTGCGCGAAGCGCCGATCATGGACGAATGTTTGCTCTCGCGCTACCCAAACATTCGTCATCTTGAGTAATTGACCGGCGCGTTGCGCCGGTGAAGCTGGAATGAAAACCGGAGCCCGCAAAACTCCGCACCCATACTCAAACCGACGTCGTCCCGAGCGGGCGGTCGGGGTGGGCAAGGGTCGAAGTCCACGCAATTTCGTCGTCGTTTCATTAGGAGGAGCAAAGCGACGAAGGACTGGGGCACGCTCGTGAATTGACGGTGCAAATTCATGCAGTGGAGCAACCCTCCGGCAACCGGCAACTGGCAACCGGCAACCCTCTTCAAACGACGGCCGCAACGAGGTCGTACGGATGCGCGTCGCTCACCTCGACCCGTGCGAATGACGGGAGCGCACCCAGCCGGTCGATTCCGTCATTGATCAGGAGCCGTCCGTCGATCTCGGGTGCCTGCGAAACGAGCCGCCCTTCGAGAAGGTGCTCGGTCTCGGAGCAGACCCCGGTCACGATTGCATCGAATCTGCGCCCGACGCGGGCCCGGTTCAGCTCGAGCGAGATCTCCTGCTGCATCTCCATCAGGGCGTCGCGCCGGCGATCGGCCGTCTGCCGCGCCGATGTTTTCATCCGTCCTGCAGGCGTTCCCTCTTCGGACGAGTAACTGAAGACGCCGACCTGTTCCATTCTCGCCCACTCCACGAAGCTCTCGAGCTCGCGAAAGGCACGGGTGGTCTCGCCCGGGTGCCCCGTGATGAAGGTCGTCCGCAGCGACAGATCGGGAACGAGCTCGCGCATCCGGTCGATCATCTTCCGGTATTCGTCTGCTGAGCCAGGCCGGCGCATCACCCGAAGAACCTCTTCCGAAACGTGCTGCAGCGGAATGTCGCAATACGAGGCGAACCGTTTCTCTTTTCCCATCAGCTCGAAAAGGCTCCAATCGAGACTTCCCGGGTATGCGTAGAGGAATCGGATCCACTCGAAACCAGTCTCGGCGAGAAGCCTTTCGACGAGGCGAGTCAGTCCGCTCCCGAGGCCAATGTCCTCCCCGTACCGGGTCGTATCCTGAGCGACGAGACAGAGCTCCATCGCACCGGCCTCCTCGAGCTGGCGCGCCTCACGAACGAGCGAGTCGATGCCGCGGCTGCGGAACTTTCCTCTCATCTGCGGGATCGCGCAGAACGTGCAGGCGTTCGAGCAGCCTTCCGAGACCTTCAGATACGCGTGGGGAGCCCCCTGGGCGAGAACGCGCGGGAGATCTTCGTAGAGCCGCTTCGACATTCGTCGCTTCACCGGAGCCGCGTCGACGTCACCGGTGACCGCTTCGGAGATCTTCTCGAGATGGTCGAGTCCGACGAATGCGTCGATCTCGGGGATCGACTCCTGCAGCTCCGCACGGTACTTCTGCACCATGCAGCCGGTGACGACGAGCCTTTTAGCAGCTCCCGACTTGAGTTGTGCCGCCTCGAGAATCGTGTCGACCGATTCCTGCCGCGCGGCGTCGATGAACCCGCAGGTGTTGACGATCACGACATCGGCGCTGCCGGGGTCGTTGGTGATCTCGACCTCGGAGGCCGCGCGGAGCTGTCCCAGCATGATCTCGGCATCCACGAGATTCTTGGGGCACCCGAGCGAGATCATCGAGACCTTTCTCGGAGCCCTTTCCACCGTCTCTTCCATCGCCGCGAGGAACGAGGGAACCGGATGGGTTATTCGCGGAGGAGAGCGGCGAGCGGGCGAGCGACGCGGGCCCGGGCTTGCGCGAGGTCCCGCCATACCGGGAGGGCGAGCCTCTGGTGAGCCGCGAGCTAGCGGGATTTGGCCAGCTGACACGCCAAGCCCCCGCCCGGATGGTCGCGGGTTTCAGGCTCGATCTCGAGGATCGCGGCTCGCTAGAATTGCATCGCCCAAGGTCACCATCGGTTAGAGCCTGCAAGCGCGCTCGTCGCTCACCGCTCGCCGCTCGTCACTAATTTTTCGCCTAATACTCGAGCACCTTTCGTGCGGCGGCGGTCATGAGCTCGAGCGAAGGGAGATAGGCGCGCTCGAGCGGCGGCGAATAGGGCACGGGGGTATCGAGCGAGCCGACGACCCTCACCGGCGCGTCGAGCCAGTCGAAAGCCTGCTCCTGGATCATCGACGCGATCGACTCCCCGACACTCCCCCGCTTCGAATCCTCCTGAAGAATCAGCACACGACTGCAGTGCCTCGTCATCGTCAGAACGCTGTCGACGTCGAGCGGCGCGAGAGTCCGCAGGTCGAGCACGGCTGCTTCGACCCCGTCCCCCTCGAGTTTCGCGGCCACCGCCAGCGCGCGATGGACGAACGCACCCCACGAAATGATCAGAAGATCCGAGCCGGCGCGGCGCAGCGCCGCCCGCCCGATCCCGACCGGCTCCGGATCGTCGATCGACTGGCGAATCCGAGGATCGCGGTAGAGGCCGATGTGCTCGTAATAGAGCACCGGATCGCGATCGGCGACGGCCGCCGCCATCAATGCCCGGGCGTCGCGCGGGGTCGAGGGTACGACGATCCGCAGCCCGGCGGTCCGGTAGAACCACGGCTCGGTGTTCTGGCTGTGGTAAGGACCTGCATGCCGCAGCCCGCCCCACGGCATCCGTACGACCATCGGAACCTCGCCTCCCCACCGGTATCGGGTCTTCGCGGCGTTGTTGACGAGCTGATTGAACCCTGTTGCAACGAAGTCGTTGAACTGAATCTCGCCGATCGGCCGGAGCCCGCCGAGCGCCGCGCCCACGCAGACTCCCAGAATCCCCCCCTCGGACAGCGGCGAGTTGACGATCCGTTCGCCGAACTCCTCGAGCAACGGTCTCAGCAGCAGGAATGCATTTCCGTACTTCCCGCCGACGTCTTCTCCGTAAACGAAAACCCGATCGTCGGCCACGAGAGCATCGCGAACCCCGAGCATCACGGCATCGAGAAAGGTCGCTCCCGACGGATCGGTCTCGATCGGCTCCAGAGCGGGTGTGGAAGCCTTCGCGGGCGTCCCCTGCAGGCGGTCGAGAACCTCGAAGTGTCTCTGAGGCTCGTCGTCGAAGGTCACACCGCGCCCTGCCTCCGACTCGTCGGGCCAGTCCGCGTCGATTACCCTCTGTGCTTCCGACTGGACGAGCTCGGTCGCCTCCCGCATCCATTCCTCGGTTTGGGATTCGTCGATGACGCCGTCACCGATCAGAAGCGCGGCGTACCGGTCGATCGGATCTCGCCTGCTCCAGTAGTCCCATGCGTCGCGATCGGCATAGCCCTGATCGGTCAGCTCGGGATAGCTCCAGCCGGGAAGCTGCTCCCGACCGTGATAGAGCATGTCGTCGTGATGAGCGTGACCACACATCCGCATGGCGACGAGCTCGATGAGCGCCGGACCTTTTCCGTCACGAGCGCGACCGGCAGCCCAGGCGAAGGTAGCGGCGATTCCGTCCGGGTCGGTTCCATCGACCGTTACGCCCGGGAGCCCGTAACCAAGGGCCTTGTCGGCGAAGCAGCGGACGGCGGTCTGGTCTTCGAGGGGAGTCGAGAGGGCCGTCTGATTGTTCTGCACACAGAAGATCGCCGGTAGTTTTCGTGCGGCACAGACGTTGATTGCCTCGTGCCATTCTCCGAGGGAGGTCCCTCCTTCTCCGATGAAGGACACCGCGACCCGGCCGGTCCCCTGCCGCGCAAACGCCATCGCGACCCCCGCGATCGTGGCGGACGAGATCGCGAGCGGTGCCGACGCCGGAAGGATTCCGCGGTCCCATCGGCCGATGTGCAGATCCTTCCCGTTCATCGGCGGGCCGGCTTTGCCCATCTGAGCGTTGAGAACCATCCGGACGGTATCGCCGTCGGGAGACATGGCGAGCGCCGCTCCGAGGTCACGGATGAGGGGAGCGATCACATCTCCGGTCCATTCTCCGCCGATCTCGAGCGCTGCCCCGCGACGCAGCCTCAGCGGTGCCGCATAAATCGCCTCCTGGCCGAGCGAGCGGAAGCCCTTGCCCTGAAACGGAGCCCCCTCGAACTTGACCTCGCCGCTCGAGAAGAACTGTTTGAGACGGTTGTCGGTGGCTCGCGTCAGAAGCATCCCGCGAAGGATCTCGATCCGTTCCTCCGGGCGGAGCGACGCGCGGATCGCCTCTCTCTCGATGAACGATCCCGCCTCGTCAATGAGCTGGTCGAGCGCGATCTCGAGTCGCTTGCCTGTAGTGACGCGCGGGGTCACTTCGGCGTCGATCGAGGTCCCCTCGAGATTGCGCGCATTCGAGCGCTCGAACAGATGGGACAGCGCGTGACGAAGGTGATTGCCGAACGAGCGAATCGCCTCGGGGTTCCGTTCGGGATTGCCCGAGGAGGCGTCCATCGCGTTCTCGAAGGCGACCTGCGCGAGCCCGAGAGCGAACGGAAACCGCTCGATGACGAGAGCACGGAAACGGGAGCGGAGGTCGGTCTTCGGAAGCGGTTCGAATTCGCCGCCGGCGCTCTGGCTCATCAGCCGGCCGCCTCCGGTCTCGATCCGTGACGAGCCGTGACCACAGTCCGGATCCCACCGCGAATCTGGAAGTCTCCTCTCACTTCCATCCATCGGGGGGAAACGGCACCGACCAGATCGTCGAGGATCCGGTTGGTCACCGCCTCGTGGAAGGCTCCCTCGTCACGATACGACCAGAGATAGAGCTTGAGCGACTTCAGCTCGACACACAACTCGTCGGGAACGTATCGGATGCTGATCCGTGCGAAATCCGGCTGCCCGGTCATCGGACATACGCAGGTGAATTCGCTGGTGTCGAACGCAATCTCGTAATCGCGCCCGGGTCTCGGATTGGGAAAAGTTTCGAGGTCTCTGGAGGGGGCGGTCGGCAATCCTTCCTCACTTCGCCATCAGTTTCTGATTGAGCTCGCGGATCCGCTCCTGAAGCTGTTGAATCTTGGCCTGACCCTCGGAACGAAGCCTCTCGTTCTCCGCGCGAAGTTTCTGGAGCTCTTCGCCATCCCCGCTCGGTGTCTCGAGCCGCTCTTTGAGCGCGTTGATCTGATATTCGAAATCCTGACGGAGATTGGAGATCTCCTCGTCCTTTTCGAGCATCCGGAGCTTGAACTTCTCCTCCTGTTCCTCGAAGCGTTCCTTGATGTCCATCAGCTCGGCGATCTGTGAGAAATCGGCTTTGCTCGGCACGTCTCCACCTCCCGTTCGTACTCGCTCTTCGATCTGGGGAAACATCTTTCGCAGTTTCAGCGACAAGTCTTCCGGCTCGCTCGTCAGCTCCATCGCATCTTCGTACGAGATTCGCTGGTGGACGAGAAGCGCCATCAGCGACTGGTTCATCGACTGCATCCTGAAGAAGGAAACCGAGCCTTCGAGCTCCTCCATGATCTCGTTGGTGGCACCCGTTTCGATGAGCTTGGCGATTTTCGGAGTGTTCCGGAGGATCTCGACGGCGGCCGTCATCTTCCCGTCGATCGTTTTGACGAGCTTGAGCGAAATGATTCCGCGCAGGACGAGAGCGAGCTGTCCCCTCACCTGCTGCTGCTGGTCGGCCGGAAAGGAGTCGACGATCCGGTCGATCGTCTGGGCCGCGTTGTTCGTATGGAGAGTCGAATAGACGAGGTGGCCGGTCTCGGCAGCTGTAAGGACCGTCTCGATCGTTTCGGGATCGCGCATCTCGCCGACCATGATGACGTCCGGGTCCTGCCGCATCGAGTTGCGGAGCGCTTCCCGGAAGCTCGGCGTATCAGTACCGACTTCACGCTGAGAGATCGCCGCGACGGCATCCTGCATGAGAAATTCGATCGGGTCTTCGATGGTCACGATGTGAAGCGGCTCGCGGTCGGCGATCCGGCGCATCATCGCCGCCAGCGTGGTCGATTTACCGCTCCCGGTCGGTCCGGTCACCAGCACGAGGCCGTCGGGAATCTCGGTGTAGTAATCGAGCGAATCAGGAAGCTCGAGGTCCTCCATCGACTGGACATTGATCGGAATGCGTCGGAACACCGCTCCCACAGTTCCACGCTGGCGGTAGAGGTTTCCGCGGAACCTCGCGACTCCCGGGACACCGTATCCGACGTCGACCGAATTCTTCTCGTCGAAGACGTTCCGCTGCCGGGGCGTGAGAATCGGCAGGAGCATTCGCTCGAGATCCGCGGGCTTCAACGGTTCCATCTTCACGGGCACCAGTTGCCCCCGCATCCGGAGAAGAGGGGGTCTCATCGGTTTCAGATGAAGATCCGAGGCCTGATGCTGGGCCATGAACGTCAGGAGGTCGTTGAGGCCGAGAGCCTCGTTGCCTGCCGCTTTCGCAGTCGTTGCCGCCGTCACGCTTTCACCTTTCTCTCCGTCGCCTGGAGCGTTGCCTTCTCCCGACTATTCCATCACAACGCGCGCGCGGGCAGCTACTTTCTCATTACGGAATCGAGAATCATCATGAAGGCTTCCTGCTGCTTCGGCTCGGTCTTGTTGATCACCGCAATGGCTTCTCCGATGCGGAACCGGCGGTGCAGCTCGTCCGCGTGATGAGACGAGGTCACGATGATCCTTCGGGGTGGGACGTTCCTCTGGCGCGCGTATGCGACGAACTTCTGCCCGTCCATCCCGGGCATCTCGAGGTCGACGATCAGCAGATCGATCGACTCATCGATCGCTGGAAGCGCATCATAAGGATGCCGATACGTTTCGACTTCGGCGATGTCTCCATAGCGCTCGCACAGCGTGTTCTCCCACAGGTCACAGAATGCCGGAGAGTCGTCGACGATGACGATCCTCTTCCGGCGGCCTGCGCCTTCACCGCCTGGCGCGCTTCCGGCCGGAACCTGCCGGGGCTTTTCGTCCGGTTCTCGATTTCTCTTCATCAATTGCGTACCGCACCTCTCCTCCGACGATGGTCGCCTCCACCCTGCCTCGGAACGACTTTCCGCGGAAGGGCGAATTCACCGCCTTCGATTGGAACTTCTCGAAGCTCGTCTCGGCTTCCGGGTCGACGATGGTCACATCGCCGGCCTCTCCTTCATCGAATCGGCCGCCGGGCAATGAGAACGCCGCAGCCGGCCCGCTCGTCAGGAGCTCGATGAGCCGCTCGATACCGATTCGTTTTCCATGCACCAGCGCCTCACATGACACCGCGAACGCCGTCTCCAGACCGATGATGCCGAACGGCGCGAGGTCGAACTCCACGTCTTTTTCGTCCGGATGATGCGGCGCGTGGTCGGTGGCGATTGCATCGATCGTTCCGTCTTCGATCGCGTTGATCAACGCATCCACATGCTCACGGGAGCGAAGAGGCGGCTTCATCTTGAGCGAGGTCGAATAGCTGACCAGCTCGGCGTCGGTCAATGCGAGGTGATGTGGCGTCGCCTCACACGTCACCTTCGCGCCGTGCGCGCGGCCGTAACGAACCGCTTCGATCGCTCCCGCGGTCGACAGATGGGCAATGTGGAGCCGCCCCCCCGTCATCGCCGCCAGCACCACGTCCCGCCATGCCATCATTTCCTCGGATGCCGCCGGCATCCCGACCATCCCGAGCAGCGTCGAATAATAGCCTTCGTGCATCACTCCCGACTCGCCCAGGACGAGGTCTTCGAGATGCACCGAGATCGGCAGGCCGAGCATGCTGCTGTACTCCAGAGCCCGGCGCATCAGCAGCGGGCTCATCACCGGGCGGCCGTCATCGCTGAACGCAACACACCCGGCTTTTGCAAGATCGGCCATCTCCGCGATCTCTTCGCCGGCCAGGCGCTTGCTCACCGCCCCGACCGGATAGACGCGGCAAAGTCCGTTGCGATTCGCCTCGGCGAGAATCATCTCGGTCACCGCACGCTCGTCGTTCGGAGGGAGCGTGTTCGCCATCGCACAAACGGCGGTGAATCCCCCCCGGATCGCTGCCGCCGTTCCGGTCCGGATCGTCTCCTTGTGCTCGAATCCTGGCTCGCGGAGGTGAGTGTGAAGATCGATGAAGCCCGGCGCGACGATCTTTCCCTTCGCATCGATCGTCTGGATCCCCGAGGGATTCGCCTTCGACCCGACCTTCTCGATCCGCCCCTTGCGGATCAGCAGGTTCGCTTCCGTGTCGGTTCCGTTCGCGGTATCGATGATCCTGCCGTTTCTGATCAGAAGATCCTTCATTCGCCGAGCTCCAGCCTGGCGCCCGACAGCAGATAGAGCACGGCCATCCGGACCGCGATACCGTTGGTCACCTGGTCGAGGATCACCGACCACGGGCCGTCGGCAACGTCGGAGGCGATCTCGACGCCGCGGTTCATCGGTCCCGGATGCATCACGATGGCGTCGGGACGCGCCCGCTTGAGCCGCTCAGGGGTGAGGCCGAACGTGTTGAAGTACTCGCGAAGCGACGGGAATCGGAGCGAGCCCTGCCTCTCGAGCTGCATCCGGAGCATCATCACGGCATCGGCCCCTTCGAGCGCCTCGTCCAGCGAGTGGACCACGCGGACACCGAACTTCTCGATCTCTGCCGGCATCAGCGTCGGCGGTGCCGAGAGCGTCACCTTCGCTCCCATTTTCGTCAGCAGGTGGATATTGGAGCGGACCACTCGGGAATGGGCGATGTCGCCGACGATCGAGATTGCGACATCTTTCAGCCGGCCGAGGCGTTCGCGGATCGTGAAAGCGTCGAGCAGTGCCTGGGTGGGATGCTCGTGAGGACCATCGCCGGCATTGATGATCGAAGCGGGAAGCCGCGCGGCGAGGATATGGGGCGCGCCGGCATGTTTGTGCCTGATGACGATCATATTGGGACTCATCGCCATCAGGTTCATCGCCGTGTCGAGAAGCGTCTCTCCCTTCTCGACCGAGGAGCCGGATGCGCTGAAGTTGAGAGTGTCGGCGGAGAGCCGTTTCTCGGCGATCTCGAAGGAGACCCTTGTTCGGGTCGAAGCCTCCATGAAGAAGTTGATGACCAGCTGACCTCTCAGCGCCGGGACTTTCTTCACAGGCCGTTCGCTGACTTCCTTGAAACCTTCCGCCGTGTCGAGAATCAGTTCGATCTCATCGGCGGTGAGGGGCTCGATACCGAGAAGATCCTTCGATCGGAGCGCCTTCGCTGCTGTCCTCAAACTTTCTCCATGATGAGCACCTCGTCATCGCCGTCGATCTCTTTGACCTTCACTTTGATGACTTCGGACCTGTCGGTCGGCACGAGTTTTCCGATCACGTCCGCGTGGACGGGAAGCTCGCGGTGGCCTCGATCGACGAGGACGGCGAGCCGCACGACTTTCGGCCGTCCGAAATCGACGAGCGCGTCGAGCGCCGCCCGAACGGTCCGTCCGGTGTAGAGCACGTCGTCGACCAGGATGACATTCTTCCCTTCGATCATCGGAAGCGAGGTCGGCTTCACGACCGGTTGTGGAGCCACGGTCGTGAGGTCATCCCTGTACAGGGTGATGTCGAGAATCCCGAGCGGGACGACCTCCCCTTCGGTCTCCTCGATCTTTTCCACGATTCGCTCCGCCAGGGGAACGCCTCGGCTTCGAATGCCCACGATCACGAGGTCTTCGATTCCTCGGTTTCCCTCGACGATCTCGATCGCCATCCGGCTGATTGCGCGGTTCATGCGTGCGGCGTCGAGGATGCTCTTCTTCTCTTTCATCGGGTCTCCGTGGGAGCGAGGGCGGGCCGCAGCGCAGAATAAGCAGATGCCCTCGTGGTGTCAACGGGGGCGGAAGGGCGCAGGGGCGAATGCCATAAAATTGTGCTGAAGCATATTTTGTCCAAAAAATGCTGAATTCATGCGACTGCATCGGCTCTTCAATAAACCGAAGCACCACTTAAGTCTTTGCGTCAGGCAGAATTACGGTTGACAATGGTCTTCGACGACGTAGAATAACGGTCCACCTCACGGCGTTCAGCGCGGCAACAACGCACGGAACGCCAACTCGGGGAGTCAATGAACAAACGATTTTCAACCATCGTCTTCGTTCCACATGCGCGCGCGAAATTCCGGAAAATCCGGGTCTCGCACCGCGTTCTCGCAACCGCTGCGACCGTCGTGACCGTCTCGCTGATTCTTTCGGGATGGTTCTCCTTCCAGTACTTCAACACCCTGTCGCGGACCTCCGAGCTGAACCGGATCCGTCAGGAAAACCGGGAGCTTCAGACCTCCAACGACCAGTTCGGACGCTCGATCGAGTCGCTGCGGGCCGAGCTGAATGCGGTCGAAGAGAGAACACGTCGCCTGGCGATCGTTGCGGGAATCACGCCCGAAGACCTCCGGCAGCAGGGTGGCGTCGGCGGTCTCTCGATGGATGGCGAAGCGACCGGCAAGTGGATGGATGAAGTCGACCAGATGAGCTTCCGCTCGCGAAGCCTCCACACCGACCTCTCGATTCTCGAGAACGAGCTTCTCAGCCAGCACCGGCTCCTTTCCAGCACACCATCGATCGCGCCGGTTCGCGGCATCCTCACCGACAGCTACGGCATGCGCCGGGATCCGTTCAACCGGAAGATGACGAGCCACAGCGGGGTGGACATCTCGACCAATAGCGGCGTTCCGATCACCTCGCCCGCCGATGGCATCATCGTCAAGGCGAACTGGGCATCCGGTTACGGGCAGGTCATCTACATCTCGCACGGCTACGGCTATTCGACTCGATACGGCCATCTCTCGAAGATCGCTGTCAAGGCTGGACAGAAGGTCAAACGGGGCGACACCATCGGCTACGTCGGATCGACCGGACGTTCCACCGGACCCCATCTCCACTACGAGGTTCGTGTCAACGGACAGCCGGTCAATCCGCTCGAGTACATCCTCGACGCGTTCTGAGAACCAGGTTCGAGGATCGGGGTGTGAGGTTTGAGGTGCGTTGGGCAGCCTTCCAACTAAGCTCCACCCCTCCGTTATCGTCTGCGTCCTTCGTGATCTTGCAGTGCCGCGGCTGCGGCCAGTCGTGAAGGACGGGAATGATCGCAACCGTCGCGAGCGCGGCAAGCGGGCGAATTCGATTCCGTCTCTCCAACCTCTAACCTCCAACCTCCAACTTTTTACGGCTGATCGACGGTGCCGGCCGGCGTCCAGGGACCGCAGCGCGCAATCCGTCCGGCGGTCCGCAGCCCGCCGACGAGCGCTCCATTCCTCCGAATCGTCTTCAGGCCGTAGAGCGAGCACGTCGGTTCGAAGCGGCAGTTGACGCGGCCTCTGAGGCGGGGGGAGACGGCGGAGCGATATCCTTCGATGACCGTGATGGCTGCGGCCGTTGTGATCTCGCGATGCCGCGGCTGCGGCCAGTCGTGAAGGACGAGAATGAAGGCAATCGTCGCGAGCACGACCAGCGGGCGAAATCGATTCCGACCCTTAACCCCCAACCTCGAACCTCAAGCCTCCAACCTCCAACCCTAAAACCGCAGCAGCGCTGCAACCCCATCGTGCCGGTCGAGCACCTCGTGCGAGTCGGAGAACGACACGCGGGCATTGTCGGCATGCACGCTGGAGATGAGCTGTTCGACCAGATCGACCGTGACCACACCCTCGCCGCATGAGGGACAGCCGAGAGGAATCTTCTCGCCGATCATCGAGCAGTTCGGGCACTTCCAGCCGAGGCCACCCGCTTGTCCCGCAACGAGCAGACGGTCGATTCGACGCTCGTTGGCCGCACGCAGCACATTCGTGAACCCGACCGCCGCCCGTCCATCGGCCGAAGCGAGCGCCTCGAGCTGTTCGATCTGGCTCGAAAGCTCGTCGGATCGGCGCTCCGCAACCCGCTTTTCCGCCGCTTCGATGATCTCTTCACTCGAGGCCCGCATGTCGAGATGGAGCGGGTCGAGCAGCCGCTCGGATACCCGCGCCGGCAGAAACGACTCCACGTTCGCGACGTTGCGGTCCTGGCCCGCGAGCAGAACCGCTTCCGGTGCCCTCTGTTCGACCATGCGGGCGAGCCGTTCAGCCGCGCTCTTGTGGTGATGATCGATGTGGTCCTGAACGTGACGCTGGATGTTGGCCTGCGACCAGCCCCCCTGATCCGTTCGGCTGGGAACCGTGTCGTCCTCGAGCGTCACCGATTCGATGATCTCCCCCATCTCGATCCGGTGGATCCTCGCCGATCGTGCATCCGCCAGGAAAACGATCACGTGAGGATGCTTTTCGCGGATCGCGATCAGCTGCCTGAGATGAGGTCTGCTGTCGATCCTAAGGCTCGTCTCGACCGGTACGCGCAACTGGATCGCTTCGAACAGATCCTCCCCCGGAGCGGCGAAAATCGCCACGCCGCGCGTTGCCGGTTCGAGCTCCTCGTCGATGTACTCGAGAATCCGGTCGCTGACTCCGGTCATCGCCGCCTCTGCATCCTGTCCGGACCCGTTGCCGAGAGCGTCGCGCAACTGCTGCACCTCCTGTTTGACCAGGATTCTGAATTTCTCCTTTCTCGCACCATCACCGCCGGTAGTGTCGAGATAGAGAGAGACGAAGATGCCCTTGCGATCTTCGCGTGCGGCAAGTCGGTTGACGAGCTCATGGATCATCATCGTGTGAGAACCTCCTTCAGGTGCCGTGACTGAGGAACAGGATTTCGTCAGCACCGGCGACGACGATGAGGTCACCGTCCGATGCGACTTTGTGTTCATAAAGGGCCCGGCCAAAGGCGAGAACCACCACGATCAGGACTGCCAGACCCAGGAGCGCCAGGATGCGCTTCACCATCGGTTCCTACTCTATCGCAGCCGACCGATGTCTACAATGGTTGGAACCCATCGGCATTCTGAGACAATACAGTCGTAGATTTTCGGAATTTTCACCCCTGCCGAGAGTTGGCCTCAGACGGACATGCCGGTCTCCGGAAACCTCAACGAAACGAGCCGTATCAGCGTTCTTCCTCGCGAGCTCGTCAACCAGATCGCGGCGGGGGAAGTCGTCGAAAGACCTGCATCCGTGGTCAAGGAGCTGGTCGAGAATTCGCTCGATGCCGAGGCTTCCACGATCGAGATCGTGCTTCTCGACGGCGGACGACGACTGATCGAGGTATCGGACGACGGAATCGGAATGAGCGAGCAGGATGCCGTGCTCGCCTTACGTCGTCATGCGACCTCGAAGATCCAGACCTTCGAGGACCTGCTCTCCGTCTCCACGCTCGGATTCCGAGGGGAAGCGCTTCCGTCGATCGCCTCGGTCTCCCGGTTCCGGATGATCACAGGTGACGGATCCGGCCCCGGAGGTCACGAGCTCACCCAGCTGCAGCCTGACGAGCCCGCCGATGTCCGCCCGGCGGCTCGCGATCGCGGAACCACGGTCGTCGTCGAAGATCTCTTCGTCCACGTCCCCGCCCGCCGCAAATTTCTCAAGACCGCCTCCGCGGAGCTACGACGAATCACCTCCGTCGTCTCCTCATATGCGATCCCGAACTTTGCCGTGTCGTTCCGCCTCACACACAACGAGAGACTCGTGCTCGATCTCCCTGCGATGCACTCGGAGAGGGAGCGCGCGATCCAGATCCTCGGAGCGCGCTGCGAGCCCCACCTCCGCGAGATCGATTTCGGAACCGAGGCTTGCCACGTACACGGTTTCGTGGCCCGAGGGTCGAACATCGGAGGCCGCAAACATCAGTTCACCTTCGTCAACGGCCGGATGGTCCGGGATCGCGTGATCACCCAGGCCGTGAGAAAAGCCACCGATGCGTTCGACGATTCGAGACAGCCCGCTCTGATTCTCGACGTCCGCGTCCGCAGCGATGAAGTCGACGTCAACGTTCATCCCGCGAAAACGGAGGTCCGATTTCGCGACTCCGGTCGGATTTTCGTCACCGTCGAAAAGGGCGTCCGGACCGCTCTCGGGGCTCCCGAATCGGGCGCCGGCCTCATGACGGGCGACCGGTCTCGGTCACACCATGACTCCTCGACCATCCGCGAGCGAGACAATCCGCTGTTCGATCCACGACGATGGGATGTTCCCGAGCCGGAGTACCGGGCGACGCCGCTGTTCCGCCAGGGATCGATCGTCCAACCACCACGGCCCGAGCCCACGACGGAGGTGCCCGGAATCGGACGGCTCGGCGACCTCGAAGGTCGGGTCATCGGCCAGTACCGGCACAGCTACATCGTCGTCGACATCCCGGCCGGTCTCCGGTTGATCGATCAGCACGCCGCGCATGAAAGGGTGCTCTACGATCGCATCGAGGCGTCGAGGGATCGGGGTCTCGAGTCGCAGCGAATGCTCAGTCCCGTCGTCTACGACTGCGGGGCCGCCGAGGCGGCGCTGCTCGATTCGAGACTCGACGAGCTGAGAAAGGTCGGGTTCGAGATCGAGAGATTCTCAGCCGGCGCCTTCGGAATCGCCGCGGTGCCGGTCATCCTCAGCGAGAAGCGGATCCTCGCCTTTCTCGGCGACGTCGCCTCCGACGAAGAGTCCGGAGCTTTCGAAAGCGTGCGCCATCGGATCGTCGCATCGCTCGCCTGCCAGGCGGCAATCAAGGTTCACCGCCCTCTGTCGGGGGCCGAGATGTCGGATCTCGCTGCATCCCTGCTTCGCTCGAGCAACCCCTTCGCCTGCCCGCACGGCCGACCGATCATCGTCGACATCGCACACGTCGACGTCGAAAAACACTTCCATCGCAGGTGAAGCCGTGGAGACCATGCAAAGGATCTGGATTCGCCTTGCGGAGAGTCTCGTATCGTTCGGCGGGCAGCCGGCGGATCACTCGGGACTGGGGCGGGCGGGCGAGCGACGCGCGGCCTGGTACTTCCGTCTTCTCGGTTTTCGGATTCTGGCGATCAACTTGCGGAACGAGCAGGGGGAGATCGATCTGATCGTCCGCCGCTTCGGCCTCGTTGCGTTCGTCGAGGTCAAAACGCGGGGACCCGAACGGCTCGGCGCCGGCTGGACTGCGGTCGATCGCACCAAACAGCTCCGTATCATCCGCGCTGCTTCGCTCGAGCTCGCACGGATGAGCCCGGCACCCACAGCGGTCCGGTTCGATGTGGTATCGATCGACTGGGATCGACACCACATCTCGCTGCGGCACTTTCCGGACGCCTTCCGCCCGCTCGCCGATCCCCGTTACCCCTGGAAGCTGAAGTGAAGGTCCGCCGGAAGCGACATACCCGCGAGCTTCATCTCCGGCGCGCTCCCGGACGCCGCAGCGGCGGAGGAGGCTCGCCGGCGAAGAGCACCTCAACCGAATGCGTCGTCAGAACGAAAATGCGATCGCCATCGACGACGAGATCGATCGGGGACGCCGGAAACTCTGTCGACGAGTAGGCCATCCAGTCGAGCGGAGAATCGATTCTGAAAACCTCGAGACGACCCGTCCGGCCGATGACGAAGGCACACTCCCCCGAGATCGCGAGCGTCTGTTCGTTGAGTGATCCACCGGAAGTCGGAAGCGGAACCGCGCCGATCTGCAGGAGGCTCGCATCATTCATCGCAATGGCACCTTCGGAGGTCAGCACGTAGAGCGTGCCCGACTCATGGTGAGCGATCGCGGTTGCTGACGGGTTCACTGGTGTCGACGCCATGACGACGGGTCCGGACGGATTCGAAATATCGAGCGCGAGAATGCTCCGCGGGGCGCTGGCCAGAATCCATCCTCGTTCACCCGAAACGACTGAATCCCGAATACCACCGCCGATCTCGCCAACCTTCATCAGCTGATCGTTGAGAAGAACCGAAGCAGTGACACAGCCGGTCGAAAGACATCCCTTCGAAACCGTGACCCAGAAGAGATCACCGATCCGTCGAATGCCGAGGAAGGAACTGTCGGGCCCCTCATCGAGCTTTCGCTCCATGAACGTCGCCCCCGATGCTCCGCGGCAGGCAATCGTGCCGTCCCCGAGAAGCTCGCACCATCCATCGCGCCAGGGAGTGAGCGCGACCGCATCCCCTGCCGATGCGTGTACCCGGCCCGATGGAGCGAGCCGCTCACCGATGAAGTTGATCCTCTCGACGGTCTCCGGCTCACCGAGCAGAATGAAATCTCCCCCCGAGGCCAGCCGGTCGTAAAAGAGATTCGAACTGTCGATGATTACTTCGCCGGGCGAGCCGGCCGAAGCTGATCCGCTGATGATCGTCACCGCCTGGCTCGATATCGCTCCCGCGAAGGCGCCGGACTCCGAAGCAGAGAGGCTTTGTCCACCTCCGGAAACCTCGATCGTGCGCCGGACCTCCCCTCCGGGACCGCGGATCTCGAACCCGGAACCGTCCGCGATGACTATCTCGTCGCCGAGCCAGACGAGACTCGTCGCGAATCCCCTGCCGCGCGGAGTGACGACTTCCGAGCCCGCAACGACGTCGAGAACGCTCAGGCCTCGAAACGTCACGAGGGCGACTCTTCCGGCATCGTCGACCGCAACCCCGGACGTCGCTGCGCCTTCGATCGTGATCGACGCGGGTTGCTCGCCGTCCCGAACGAGGAAAACAACGGTAGATCCAGCCTCATTCAGGCCGGCAGCCGCGAGCACTCCGTCTCGAGCGTCGATCCAGGAGATCGGAACGCCGGCCAGATCGACCGGCGAGACGGCACCCGACTCGAACACGGCGCGAAAAACTGTTCCGTCGGAGGCGAGAATCCACGCCCCGGAATCCGCGAGCTCCGCGTCGGCCGCGCCAAACCCGATTGCGACCGAGGCGGTTTTCTCTCCGGTTTTCGCATCGATCACGAATGCTTCACTGCTTGCGGTGAGGAGCAGTGATCCCTCACGGTAGTCGCGAATCACCGGAGAGCCCGTGACGACGGTTCTCTGCACCGCGAGGCTCCCGGTCGAAGAGAGCTGCCACGCCTGGACTCCCGCGCCGGGAAAGCCGACATAGATTTCGTCGCTGCCGAGAGCGATCGAGCTCGGCCCGGCCGCCGGGACCGACCTGAGGAGGTAGGGCGGATGAAACGACTCGACCTCGACCGTCACGATTCCGAGGTCCCCCGCCGCGACGTAGAGATGACGCGAATCAGCCGCGAGGCTCCCGATCCGATTCAGCGATCCCCCGCTCGCCGGAAGCCTCGTCTCCCATGTCTTCACCGGGCGCGATGCCGACGAGACATCGTATGCCCGGAGGGTCGTATCGAGACCGGACGAGATGGCGACTCCCGGATTGAGCCTGACCCACGAGATCGAACCTTTTTCGAGCACCCCGATTCGATTCATCTGCGCCCCCGACCCGCTGAAGATCTCGGTCTGGCGCCCGTTGGAGGCAATGAGCCGCTCTCCGTCGAAATGGATTCGGCTGGTCTGCGGAAAGCTCGGAATCGAGCCGATCTTCTGGGGAAGCGACGGGATCGTCAGCGAGAACGCCTCGATGGTCGAATCGCCGTCGGCGGCATAAAGCGTTCCGTTCCGGAATGCCACCGAACTGGCGGAACCGGTCGAAGTCTCCATCAGCCGGGGAAGCAGGCCGGGCTGGGCGGCGATCAGCTGCAGCACGCTCCGACCCGTGGTCGCAATGTAGAGGTACTCCCCCTGTTGAAGGATGTCGTTGATCTCGGCGTCGAGAAAGACGCTGTGAATCAGGTTCATGTCGGGATCGAAGAAGAAGAGCGTGGAAGAGGAGCCTACCCAGGCCCCTCCCTCGACCGCGTCGACGACACCGGTCATGCCGGCAACCGCGCGCGTGCCGACCGGGATCAGTCCCCCTCCGGTCGTCGAATACGCAGTGACTCGATAAGTCTCGGCGGCCCACAGCCGGTCGACGTGAAGATCGAGGTCGCGCACCGTGGAGCGGAACTCGCGAGTCTCGGCGGGCGTGAGGTCGCACGCGGCTCCCGAGCTGCTGGCCGGGAAAAGAAGAACAAGAAGGAAGAGAAACGCTGCAGCCGGACGGCGGGTCATGATCGAAATTGTAAAGTATGGAGGGGGAAACGGGGTGACAGGGCCCGACCTCACGTTCGCGCGACACTTCTTATATTCTGGAAAGCGATGACATCGAAGATCAGCGAGTTGAGCTCGCATCTCAAGGGTCTGCTTTACCGCTGCATGGAGTCGTTGCAGGCGACCAAAGCAGCGTTTTACATGACCGAGGGAGGAAGTCCGTATCGGGTGGCGGCGAGCTACGGTTTCAACGCCAAGCTGGCCGAGGAACTCCCGCCGCGTCATCCGGTCGTCGAGCGCCTCCTCCTCTCGCAAAAGGCGTTTTTCGTAAATGGGGTTGCAGCCGATCCCCGGATCGCGCCGGTTCTCTTCGACGTCAACACCGATCGCATCCTCGTGGCGCCGATCTTTTTTCACGGGCAACTGCTCGGCTTTCTGGATCTCCGCGACAAGAGCGGGGGAAAGCCGTTCACGAATGCCGATCTCCAGAGCGTCATGCCGATTCTCCGCGACATCTTCGATTTTCTGTCCTCCCGCGGAGCTTTTGGCGTCAAGGTGAGCGAGACGCGGCAGCAGGTCAGCCCGGAAGCGAAGCTCATCGAGATGGCAAAGCAGGTGGTGAGCCGCCGCATCACGAACCGCCCCGTGACGGGCGAGATGCTCAGCGAGTCGCAGATCAACACCGTCACGGTGGCACTGCAGACGATCTTTGCGGTACCCGGGGTCATTCTCGCCGCCTTCTCCGCATTCGGTCATCTCGGCAATGTGCAGCCGGTCGTCGTCGATGGCGAACCGACCCCGGACGCGCTCGCGAAGCTCGATCAGAAGCTCCGCGCGTGGCTGGAGAAACAGGGAGAGTCCGTTTCCGAGGCGGGTAGTCCCGCGCGGGTCACCCTGGCGCCGACCGGCTCGGGCCGCCCGATCAACGGCGCGCGACTCGCTTCCATCCTGAGCGCGCCGGTGAAGATCGGATCGATGAAGGGCTTGGTGCTCAGCGTCGGATTCGAGCAGCCGCCCGACCGGGAGACCCAGAAGCTTCTGACGCCCTATCTCGATCAGGTCCAGGAGACGATTCGGAGCTCGATCTCGACTGACTCGGTCCGCGCGATGCGCCAGCGGGTGGCGGAAAAGCTCCTCGAACCGGACTTCGAGACCTATCCGGAGCTCGTCGAACACTCGCGTCGGGTCAGTGCGCTCGCCGAACAGCTCGCCCATCATCACGAGCTGCCTCCCGATGAGATCGAAATGATCCGCCTCGCCGGGCTGGTCCACGACGTCGGGATGAGAAAACTCGAATATGACGAGATCTACACGAAACCGGAGTTGAGTGAAGCCGAAAAAGAGCTCGTGACGAGCCATCCTGTCGTCAGTGCCGCGCTGACGGCCGACTCGCCTCTCGGGGCCGAGATCGGCAGACTGGTTCTCTACCACCACGAGCGCGTCGACGGAACCGGCTATCCGGAAGGCCTTCGGGGAGAACAGATTCCGCGCGGGGCTCGTATCCTCGCGATCTGCGAAGCTTTCATCGCGATGACGACCTCCACGTATCAACCTGCAATGCCCGAGAGTGCCGCCCTGATTCAGCTCGAACGAAATGCCGGCTCCCAGTTCGATGCCGCGTACGCGCGCGGGCTCGCCGAAATGCTCGCCTCGCAACATCGCTGATACGACGGGGCCAACCGAGACTCATTCCCGGCAAAGAACCGCGTTTTCTGCAGTGAAACGAAAAAGGAGCTCCGGTGAGCCCCCTTCGAATCGGCGTCTGAGCAACGTCAGGAACCGTTGCTGAGAGCCCGTTCCATCGCGAGCGCCATCGCGCTCTTGCCAGGTGCGGTCTCGGCGATCTGGTCGGAAACCTCACCCTCTTCCTCACCGCCGGCGATGGTCAGCGACATGCGGCGGCGTTCGGTATCGACGCTCAGCACGCGGACTGGAAGCTTCGCTCCCGGCTCGAAAAGACCCTCCGGCGACTGATCGGGCGCGAGATCGAGCTCGGATACGGGTACGAGACCGGTGAGACCCGGCTCGACCTCGACGAAAATCCCGAAGTCGACCGCCTTCTCTACGGTTCCCTCCAGCGTCCTTCCCATCGGATATTTCGTCAGGACGTGCTCCCATGGATCTCCGTCGGAGATTTCGCGAAGCGCCAGGGAGATTCGTCGCCTGTTCGCGTCGACCTCCTTGACCCATCCTTCGATCTGGCTGCCGATCTGGAACTCCGGATCGGACGGCGACGTGCCGTGCGGCAGCATCGACTGATGGACGAGCCCGTCGACTCCCGGCTCGAGCTCGACGAACAGGCCGAAGTCGGTCTTCCGGGCAATCGTTCCGGTGAACTTGTCTCCCGGGTTGAACCGGCTGGGAACGCTGATCCACGGATCCGGTTCGAGATCCTTGCGGGAGAGCGAGATGCGCTTGCCGTTCTCTTCGATCTTCGTCACGACGACGTCGATGTTCTGGCCCGGCGAGAGCACCGTTTTGGGATCTTCGATGCGATGATGGCTGATCTCCGAGACGTGAAGAAGGCCTTCGATCCCACCGATGTCTACGAATGCGCCGAATGGAACTACGTTGCGGACGACGCCGCTGACCGTCATGCCGATCTGCAGATTCTCGAGCGTCTCCTTCCCCTTCTCGGCAGCCTCTTCCTTCAGGACGGCCGCGCGGGAGATGACCAGCTTCCTCCCATCGTCCGAGATTTCCAGAACCTTGAAATCGTAAGTGTTGCCGACGTACTGATCGGGATCGACGATTTTGCCGAGATCGATCTGGGAGAGAGGGCAGAAGGCTCTGACAGAGCCCATCTTCACGTCGAAGCCGCCCTTGTTGCGGCCGGTCACTTTTCCTTCGACGACGAGGCCTTCCTCGTAAGCATCCTTCAGTGCCTGGATGGAGGCCTGTTTCGCGAGCAGTTTTCTCGAGACGCGAATCTGGTCTCCTGAGATGGAAACGACCGAGGCCTCGATCTCTTCGCCGAGCGTATAACCTTCATCGAGCTCATCAGCGTGGATCAGTGCTTCGGTCGGGCCGCCGTAAGCGATGTAGGCGTCGTCTCCGGAAACCGTGATGATTGTTCCCCGCAGCAGGTCACCCTTTTGCGGTGTTTTGAAATCGAGCGTCTCTTCGAGCGCCGCCTCGAATGATTCGGCGCTCTCGTTGGGAAAAGTCATTAACTGCCTCTTTCGTGGGTTTGTGTTCGCCCCGGAGAGCTCCGGGGTCATTCGCATAACTCGGCGCGCGGTGGGTCGAATTCCTTGACCGGCTCGCTGCAGCCCGGTGTTCGTAGTCTCTCGATCAGTCGCGCGTGTAATCCCGTCGCAATGGCCACGAGGTCGACATCGAATGGAGGAGCGAGCTCTCGCCCTGATCGATCCACTCGCGGAGAGTCTCGCCGACGACGCCTTCGAGAAGGTCGACGATTTCCAGTGAGTCGCCTCGGGCAAGCTCTCGGACCGAGTGGCCGAGACCGGCGACAACTTTCGATGCTCTCAGAAAGAGCCAGCCGAGCTCTGCGTTTTCCTCGAGCCGTACCATGAGCGTTCCGATTCGCGCGAGGTGGCTCGCCGCTGCCCAGTTTGTCCCGTCGTCGGTCGGTTCGGGAAGCCGCCAGTCCAGGCCTGCCTCGAGCGCCAGAGCCGCAACGTGCCGCTCGCTGGCCAGTTGGAGCAGCTCGATGTCATCGTCGAACAGCACCATCCACGATTCTTCGCTCCTCGACATCTCCGCGAGCCGGCGGCGCGCCGGCGTATCGAGATCGACCGAGACGGCAACCACCGAGCGCGCTCCCCGCTGCTCTGCAGTTCGGACGAGCTTCTCGAGCATCGAAAGGTCCGTCGTCAGCGGCGGAGCGAGCGGAATCATCAGGTGCCAGCGCATCTCCTCGAGCCGCTCCGCGAGCTCCTCCACTTCACCGGGCCAGGGAGGCCAGGCCGAAACAATCACCTCCCCCGCCGAACGGTACGACGATGGAAGTCCCGATTCCGGATTGATCAACAGACTGACCCCGGTTCCGTTCCGTCCCGCTGCCGCCGCCACCAGTTCGCGTCCCGTCGAGTACACCCGTTCCTGCGGACCACTCACGTCACAGACGACGGGTCGCGCCAAAGCCCCGGCTCCGGCCCGGTCGAAACCCGAAGCGACTTCGACGTTGGTTCGCGATGGAGCGACTCCCTCGAGCCGGTAGAGATCGATCGCCGGATGCCACGATGACCGCGCGGACAGGCTGTATGGCGAGATCCACGTTCTCGTGTGGAATGGCTCCGCAGGCGTCGCGAACTCCTTCACGAATGGAGCGGTCGATTTGCTGTGGATGATCACGTTTTCAGATACGGCCGAATCAGCCGTTCGACATACTTTGCAATCAGGTCGAGCTCGACGTTGACTCTGTCACCGACCCTTGCATTCTTCAGGTTCGTTCGCTCGATCGTCTCCGGAATCAGCGCGGCGGAAAATTGCGACTCCGAGGGTTCCACTACGGTCAGCGAGATGCCGTCGATCGCGACCGATCCCTTGTCGACGAGCAGTCTCGCATACGCCTCTCCGATACTCCATCGGTAAACGGCAAACTCCCCCGCGCGGGAGATCGATTCGAGCCGGCCGGTCGTGTCAACGTGGCCCTGCACGAGGTGGCCGCCAAAGCGCGAGCCGGCCTCGAGCGCCCTTTCGAGATTGACCACCTCACCCGGCTGCAGATCCCCGATCGTGGTGCGCTCGATCGTTTCCGTCGAAACGTCCGCACGGAGCAGACCGTCTTTCGGGAAAATGGTGAGGCAGATGCCGTTGACCGCGATGCTCTCGCCGGCGATCACTCCGGCGAGCTCGGAACGGATCGAGATCCGGGCGCCTCCGTCGACGTCGACGAGCTCCTCGACGACTCCCGTTGCTTCGATCAGTCCGGTGAACATCTCTCAGGAATGCCGGCGGTCGAACGGCACGACCGCACGATCCGCCATCAATGTCTGCGCTGCCTTTTCTCCTCGGCGATCCTCTTGTGTACCTCTGCGTTCTCGATCCACGGCTTCCTCTCGAAGTAGCTCTTCGTCAGCCTCACGACCACTCCCGAAAGCAGGACCAGCGCGATGAGATTGGGGAACGTGACGAATCCGAGCGCGATGTCTCCGAGCGTCCATACCGTCGCCAGCGTCACGGTTGCACCGATGAAGTGCATGCCGACGAAAACGAACTTGAACGGCAGAATCGCGACCTTGCCGAAGACGTAGTTCGCGCATCTGTCCCCGTAATAACTCCAGGAGATCGCCGTGGAGATCGCAAAGAGAAGCACCGAGATGACGACGATCATCCCACCCCAGTTCCCGAGCGGTGCCAGACCACGCTCGAATGCGAGCTTTGTCAGCGGAGCACCGCTCTCGACCGCGTCTCCGTAGAGGCGGTCGAGCTCTTCACCTCTGGGTGTCACTGCCACGCCGCGCTGATAATCGATCGTTCCGGTGAACGGAACCGAGCGCGCTTCGTCGGCCCACAGCTGCTCGATTCCCACTTCGTGCCACGCGAGGACGGGACCTCCCGCCGGCTGCCCGTTCTCGTAGCGAATCTCTCCGCTCGGCGTCGTCGATCTGAACGAACCATCGTCGAACTGTTCGACGTAGGAGAGATCTCCGCCCCGAAGCTCGATCGTCGTCGGAATCGTATCGTTCCAGACTCCCGTCACGATGATCACCAGCCCCGTCATGGAGCAGATCAGGATGGTGTCGATGAACGGCTCGAGCAGCGCCACCACACCTTCTGAAACCGGCTCGTCGGTCTTGGCAGCGGAGTGCGCGATCGGCGCCGATCCCTGTCCCGCCTCGTTGGAAAACAGACCTCGCCTCACTCCCCACATCATCGTGACCAGAAAAGCTCCCACCCCGGTCCCCGCAACTCCTGCAGTCGGATTGAACGCCTCGGAGAAAATCGTCCCGAACGCCGGAAGAATCTGACCGGGGTTCATCGCGAGAATCGTCAGCGCCCCGATCACGTAGATACCCGCCATCACCGGGGCAAGGACTCCGGTGACCGCACCGATCCGCGAAATTCCTCCGATGATCACGGCCGCAACGATCGCGGCGGTGATCGCCCCCGTGATCCACGTTGCCAGCCCGAACTCGGTCTGCACGGTGTCGGCAACCGTGTTGGCCTGAACCGCATTGCCAGTAAGGAACGAGGTCGCCATCAGAGCGAGCGCGAAAAACACCGCCATCGGTTTCCACTTCGGCCCCAGTCCCCGCTCGATGTAGTACATCGGCCCACCGGAAACCGACCCTTCCCACTTCTTCGGATCGAGATCTGTCTTCTCCACCACGCGATATTCCTGCGCGAGTACGACCTCGGAGTACTTCACCGCCATCCCGAGCAGCGCCGTGATCCACATCCAGAACAGCGCCCCCGGACCCCCGAAGTGGATCGCGATCGCCACTCCCGCGATATTTCCGATCCCGACCGTCGCCGACAGCGCCGTGGTCAGCGCCTGGAAGTGGGAAACGTCGCCCGGTTCGGCCGGATCGTCATACTTGCCGCTCGTGACGCCGAAGCCGTGCGCGAGTCTTCGCAGCTGGATGAACCCGAGACGGAGCGTCAGAAATACGCCGGTTCCGAGCAGCGCAATGACGATGATCGGGATCATCTCTCCGGCGACGGGTATCCCGAAGTTCCAGACGTAGTACTCCAGGCGCCCCACGATCCACTCGAACCAGCTCATTCAGTCTCCCTCCTTGCTCGGGCCTGCGGATACGAAAGGCGCATTATTGCAGTCCGGGCGACGCGCGCCAAACATCCTCGCGCTCAGTTCGGACCGCTCGCGGTGCGGCCGACGAGCTCTTCGATGAGCATGACCGCGTTGAGAACACTGCTTCTGCGAAGGTTGTCGCTCGCCGCCTGGATCCAGAGACTTCGAGAGTCCTCTCGGTCGAGACCGACCCGTAAGATCAGCACCGTATCCAGTCCTCCGGCATCGGTCAGCCCCGGAAGTGTCTCGGGATCCGCCGCGACGAGGGAGAGGCTTCCCTCGAGCGCCTCCTGGATCTCGGCAAGTCCCACCGCTTCCGCCAGTCTGACGTGAAGGGCGAGAGAGTGACTGTGAAAGGTCGAGCCCTGCTGGACGAGAACGGAACCGCGAAGCTCCGAACCGATGATCTGACGGATTTGCCCGACGATGTAGTTCTCGAGCTCGAAAGCGTCCCGCGGCGTGTAGATATTGAACGCAGCCTGCTGCTCGAAGACCTGTCGGGGCGGGCCCTCGGCGTTCAGGACAGCGAGCGTCTGCTGAAAGAGCTCGTCGATTCCCTCCTGTCCCAGCTCCGAGGCGGGAAGAATGACGCTTGCAGTAAAGAACTCGATCGTCGCGTGTCGGAGCAGGGGTTCGAGGATCAAACAGATCATCGCGGCGACCGGATGCGCGGAGACGACGAGATCCCCGGTCGGCGGTTCGTCCGAGCCGATCCCGGCGACTCTCGCCTCCACGTCTTTCGAGAAGGCGGAAGGTTGCGTCAGATCGATTGCCGTGAAAGAGAGCTCGTCGCGCAGCGGAATCCATCGTGCCGCCGTTTCGGGATCCCCGCAGAAAAAAATCATGTCGAGTCCTTCCAGTACCTCGCGACTCGCCATCCTCAGAAACGCCGGCTCCAGCACGCCCTCGGCAAGCGTTCCCGCTTCCTCTTCGTCATCGGTCAGAAGTGCGAGCCTGGCAACGGGAAAAATCCGATCCCGAAGTATCCCGACGAGCTCCTTTCCATGCAGCGTGAGTGCACCGAAAACTCCGACGCGATACCCGTCAGAGCCCGTCATCGGCGTCCTCGCGCTCGATGGCTGACTCGAACGGTTCGTCCTCTCCGATCTCCTCGAAGCCCGGGACCGTGTCGTCGTCCTCCAGCGGATCCTCTGCGGGCTGCCGGGCGCCGGGAAACGCCCGCCGCCACAACATCAGAGCCGGCCCCGATACGACGTAGCCGACGAACCATGCGCAGAGAAACTCCTCGGGCCGGAAATAGAGAAGCGCGAGAAGAGCCGAGAACCCCAACAGAAACAACGGAGCCCGCTTCCGCTCGATGCGCAGGGACTTCTGGGATCGGTACTTCACCGTCGAGACCATCGCGACCGCAAGCCCGAGCGTCACCACCAGCATGATCCTGGCGAACGTCACGTCGTAGACGGGGGCCGGCGCATAATTGATGATCGCTGCCAGCGTGAGCGCGGCAGCCGGAATCGGGAGACCGATGAAGTGACGAGGGTCCGTGGTCGCAGCCTGAACATTGAATCGTGCGAGACGGAGTGACCCGCCGACGAGAAACAGAAACGCGATCCCTCCCCCGAGCCGGCCGAGCGTCTGCAATGCCCAGGCATAGACCAGGACGGCGGGGGCAGCCCCGAATGTCACGACGTCCGCGATGGAGTCGTACTCCTTGCCGAACTCGCTCGTCGCATTCATCTTGCGCGCGACGAGCCCGTCGAATGTATCGCAGAGAGCAGCGAAGGCTATTGCCCAGCACGCCAGCTGAAAGAGCCGGCTCGCCTCCTCCACGTTCCCTATCGTCGACGCCCGCATCCCTCCCATGCTGTAGAGGATTGCCGCGAAGCCGAAAAAGATATTCAGCACGGTCAGTGACGTCGGAACGACGTAAACGCCCCGGCCGAACCGGTTCGGCTTGTTCACTCGGCCTCCCCCTTCGCGCTCAGCGTCGCGAGCACCGTTCGCCCGACTTTCACCTTCTGCCGCATCTCGACTTCGATCCGGGCATCGGGTGGGAGGTAAACATCCACACGAGAGCCGAACCTGATCATCCCGATCCGCGTTCCCCTCTCGGCGCGGTCCCCCTCGGACAAGTCGAAAACGATCCGGCGCGCCAGCAGGCCTGCGATCTGCCGGAACGCAACGTGACGCCCATTCGCGTCCCGCATCACGATGAGATTCTGCTCGTTCTCGGCCGACGACTTGTCGGACATCGCGTTTCCCTTCGCACCCGGCTTGTAGCTGTAGTGGACGACTTCTCCCGAGATCGGTGCGCGGTTGACGTGAACGTCGAAGACCGACATGAAGATGCTGATCTGCTGAGTCAGACCCTCCCAGGGAGAGCTCTCCAGCGGAGCGATCCGCACGACCGTCCCGTCCGCGGGTGAAAGGACCTCGTCTGCCGCTTCGCCGGCGGAAAGCACCGGATCACGAAAGAAGCTGAGCAGAAAGATGGCGAGCACTCCGAGGACGATCGCCACCAGCCAGAAACCCGCGGCCAGCGCGGCGATCGCCAGGAGCGCTGCCGGAATGATGAATACCCAGCCTTCAGGCGCAATGCCGTATCTCAAGTCTGAAATCCTCCCGGTTCTTCAGACCGTGCGGTTTTCCTTCCAGCTTCGCACCCGGCTCTCCATACGGTCCTTCAGATGGAGCTTCTGCTTCTTGATCTCGCGGGCCTCCCGCTCTTCGTCGGGAGAGAGGGGCTCGTTGCCAGCCAGCTCCTCGAGTCGGAGCTCGTGGCGCCGATGTTCCTCCATCAGCGCGCGGAATTCCTTGTCCTGCCGACTCAATGTTTTTCGGATGCTGTCGTCGCCTTTGCGCATTCGTCCTCCTGAGATATGACCGATTGTATCGCGCCCGGTTCCTGGTGTTCGGCTCCGTTCAATCCGCGCTTTCCAATGTCGAGTCGGGTGGCGGCAGCGAGTCGGAAGGAACCGTTCTGCCCCTTCGAAGCAGCACCGGATATGGATTGATGGGCTCACCCTTCCACCACTCTCCTCCGGGGGGCATCCGCTCGATCGCGAAGTGGAGATGGGGAGACTGTTTCGGTGAGTTTCCGGTCGTCCCGACGTAACCGATCACCTCTCCGCGCGGAACGGTCATCTTCTCGCCGAGTCCCAGCCGGTAGCGGTCGAGATGGGCGTAGTAATAGATCCACCGCTCGTCGGCGCTCGACTGATAGATCGTTATGCCGCCTCCAGTCGACCGATAGAGCTTCATGATCGACCCGTCGTCCACGGCGAGAACGGGCGTTCCCCGCGGCGCCACGATGTCGATCGCTTCGTGCTTTCTCGCCGCGCCGCGCGCCGCTCCCCACGTGTCCTGCAGCGCTGATCTCGTCACGTCTGCAACCGGAATCGCCAGCCAGTCTCCCCGGCCCGGAGGCGCAGCGCCTTCATCGAAGGTCTGATCGAGAGGATCCGTCGCGGTGGCGACGGCTTGCGGGGTCACATCGGTGGTTCCTGTTCGTGTCGGAGCTGAGAGTTGCCCCGTCCACTGCAGATAGACCACGGTCGTGAATGCCCCGAACACCACGCCGTAGACGAAGAACATCGCTCGACTGAGCAGCTTCACAAGGCGATTCTAACCCCGGGCTGAATTCTCTTTTCAGTCCCAATTTCCATTTCAATCACAAGGAGCGTGTCGACAGAAGGGTGGTGAGGTTGCCATGAAAAGCGCGAGAAGAAGGCTCAGTTCTGGTCTGAATTGAGCTCGTCCATGAATCTTTGAACTTCGGCGATCAAGACCGGTAGGTCGTTCTCGGCCACCGCCCAGACGATCTCGTTCCGAACAATCATGTAACCGTGAATCAACTGATTTCTGAAGTCGATGACCCGCCGAAAACCCGTAATCCTCTCACTGATTGATCGATCCACTTCTGAAGCCTGCCGGAGAGCTTCACCGATAATCTCGAACTGCCGTTCGACGCCTGAACGAAGCAGGGAGTCGTTCAGGTAATCGTCGAGAGTCTTGCCAGAAAGGAACTTCTGGATCAACTCGGCAGCGGCGATGAGATCGTACAGGTATTTCCGGAGATCACGCTGCTTCATAGACGAGTTGTCTCGACGCCGTGATCGAGCGGAGTAGATAGGGGTTCCGAATGGCCTCTTCCTCGACCAGATCAATCTGCCGCCCGAAAAGATCTCGCAGCGCCTCGAGCAGCCCGAAGTACTGATCAGCGTGATCTCGAGGTGCGGCCGGGGCGAACCGAACGAGGAAATCAAGATCACTCCTCGCATGATCAAAATCACTCGTCACGGCAGATCCGAATATGTACAGACTCTCCACGCGAAACCGTTGACAGAGCTCGTGGACTGCCTGAGCGTGTTCCGCCGGTAGTAAGGTCATGAATTCCACGGTAAACGATTATATCGACAGCGGTCGTCGATCGATGGAGAAAGGGTCTTGTTCTCGATGATCCAAACCGGCAATCTGCAACTGTTTTCACAACTGGCTAAACTAGCCCGGATGGTTCGTCGACTCGTTCTGGTGGCGATCGTGGCGGCAGCCGCCGCCCAGGCTTCTGCCGACAGGATTCGAAATCTCAGCGCATCCGCCGATCAGAAGGCAATCTCGGTGTCGTTCGAGTACGAAGGGCCGTTCGAGAACGATGAAATCAGCGAGGCGGTCCGTAGCGGTCTGCCGACGATCTTCACATTCGACATCGAGCTGACTCTCAAGCGAGAAAACTGGTTCGACAAGACTCTCGATTCGGCCCGACTCGAGGTGATCGCCACATTCAACTCCAGAACCCGAGAGTACCTCGTCAACTATCGCCGGAACCGTCGGCTCGTTCGATCCGAAAACGTGGCCGGCTTCGACACTCTCGTGGAGCGAATGACCAAAATGGTCATGGAGGACGTATTCACTCAACCCGATGATCGCTATCTCTCCAGGCTCCGGGTGCGCGTCAGAGGGTGGAACAGCCACGATTCGCGACCGTGGTTCTACGCAGTCAGGAGAGGGGGGACTCCGTGGGAGATCGTCCCGATCACCCGGGAGGCGGAGCAGTGAACCTGCCGAGACTGCTCGAATACCGGCGCGACCCGCGCTTCGTCATCGGAATCGCCATTCTGATTCTCGCGGCTGCCTCCTCAATCTACTACCTCATCCAGAGAGCCAACGAGCTCTCCCCCGAGGCGCTCGGCAGCCGGATGCTGCTGTTCGTACTCTGGAACATCAATCTGATTCTCATTCTCGGGATCCTCATCGTCCTCTCGCGCGTGCTGATCAAGCTGATCCTCGAGCGACAGCGGGGCATCCTCGGTTCGCGGTTCCGAACAAAGCTCGTCGTGACGTGGGTCGCGACCACACTCGTTCCGATCGTTCTTCTCTTCGTGGTCGCCAACGATCTGTTGAGACTCTCGATCGATCGCTGGTTCTCGGTCCCGGTGGAAACGCTCGTGAGCAACAGCGCCGAGATCGCAGAAGCGTACGAGGGCGAAAGATTCAGTCACGCGACGCGCGCCGCGGAGGCGATCGCCACGCAATGGCGGGGAGACGACCCCCCTCCGCTCGACGTTCTGAGGGAAGAGAGCGACGTCGACGTCGCCGGACTCTACCAGTCGGGCCGGACGATCCGACTGATCGCCGATCCCCGGAGTCCCGTCCACGAGCTTCGGGACCCGCCGGCCAGATTCTTCGCTCAGATCGACGAAGAGGGCGTCGCCACCAAGATCGACGTCGCACCGAGCGGAAAGTGGCTGCGCTCGGGCGTCGGCGCCGGGCCCAACCGGTACGTCGTCACCGGTGTGTTCATCCCCGCCTCGTTCGCCCGCCTCGTCGACGAGAACCTCATCGCGTACGACGAGTATCGGCAGACGGTCGCACAGAGACCGGAGCTGAAGACTTCTCAAACCTCTCTTTTTCTGACGGCCACGCTCTACATTCTCTTCGGGGCGCTATGGGCGGCGATCTACGTTTCTCGCAGAATCACGGGACCCGTTCAGGCTCTGGCGGAAGGAACCCGGACGCTCGCTCACGGCGACTACGACCACCGGATCGAAGCGACGGCGACGGATGAGCTCGGAACGCTGGTCGACTCGTTCAACGCGATGGCCGAGCAGCTCTCGGAGCAGCGATCGGCACTGACGCGATCCAACGAAGAGCTCCAGCTCGTCAACCGCAGACTCGACGACGAGCGCGCCTTCCTCTCGGCCGTCCAGGAGTCTCTGTCGACCGGCATCATCGCCGTCGACGACAGTCTCTCCATTCTCGGATTGAATCCCGCTGCCCTTCGCCTGCTCGCAATCGACGAGCCGTCGCCCGGAACGCACGTCTCGGATTTTCTCGACGGCGACCTCGCGCCCCTGGCCGGCTACATCACGGGACTCGACACCGAGTCGCGGCTGAAGCCGCGCGATCTCAGCCTCGTCAGAAAAGGTGAGCTCCACTATTTCGAGTTGCACGCCGCAAGGCTCGGCTCGGCCGACACGGTCAACGGATGGGTCATCGCGATCGAGGACACGACCGAGCTCGTTCAGGCGCAGAAACTGGCAGCCTGGAGCGAGGCGGCTCGTCGCATCGCGCACGAGATCAAGAATCCACTCACTCCGATCCAGCTGTCGGCCGAGCGAATCGCCCGTCATGCCGCGGACAGTCCACCCGGGCTCCAGGACGTGACCAGAGAGGGGACGCGGATCATCATCGAAGAGGTTGCGCAGCTCAAACGCCTGGTCGACGAGTTCTCCCGCTTCGCGAGAATGCCCGCCGTCCATCTGCGGCGGTGCTCGATCCGCGACATTCTGGAGCAGGCGGCATCTCTCTACCGCGACACGCGCGACGACATCGTCGTCCGAGTGGAAGCTCCCGAAGATCTCGAAGCGATCGTCGACCCGGAGCAGATCAAGCGCGCTGCCGTCAATCTCCTCGACAACGCGGTCGCGGCCACGGCCGAGGGGGAGATCGTCGTTCGCGCCGAAAGAAGAGATCGCGCCATCGCGATCTCGGTCGCCGATCCCGGGATCGGCGTCCCCGACGCGGACAAGGAGAAACTCTTCCTTCCGTGGTTCTCCACCAAGAAGGAAGGCACCGGACTCGGTCTCGCGATCGTCCACCGGATCGTCCACGATCACGACGGCAGGATCTCGGTGATGGACAATTCGCCGACCGGCACGATCTTCGAGATCGAGATCCCGGCGTGAGGTGAGGTGGAGGTTTGAGGTTTGAGGTTGGACGAGGTGCAGCTCGTCACCTCGAATTGAGCCTCTGAATCATCGCGCCGCCGTCGGGCTTAAGGCTCGATGAAATGGACGTCGTGGACGAAATGGACTGAATGGACAAAGTGGACGGACCTCCTCCACAACGTCCACTTCGTCCACCTTCCAGCCTCGACCTCGAACCTCCAGCCTCCATTTGCATTCCACTCGTTCCTGATGCATTGTGACGCCCCCATGAAGAGCGTCGCGGTTTTTTGCGGTTCGCGGCCCGGCAACGACGAGCGCTTCATCGAAGCAGCGAGGCGGATGGGTCGCGAGATAGCCGAGCAGGGGCTGACACTGGTCTACGGCGGCGGAAGGCTCGGCCTGATGGGGGAAGCCGCGAACGCCGCGCTCGACGCCGGTGGACGCGTGATCGGCGTCATCCCGCAGGCACTCGTGGAGCGCGAGCATGCGCACGGGGGCCTCGACGAGCTCCACATCGTGGAGTCGATGCACCAGCGGAAGGCGAAGATGGCGGAGCTCGCCGAAGGCTTCGTCTCGCTGCCGGGCGGGCTGGGAACGCTCGAGGAGACCTTCGAGGTCTGGACCTGGGCGCAGCTCGGTCTTCATCGCAACCCGGTCGGGCTTTACAACGTCGGAGGGTTCTGGGATCCCCTGATTCGAATGCTCGAGCACATGGTCGCGGCCGAGTTCGTCCAGATCACGCACGCGCGAATGGTTCACGTCGCGGACGAGCCGCGGCAACTGCTCCTCTCGATGGCGGCGCACGTACCGCCTCCGGTGCGCACCTGGATCGAGCCCGACGAGACGTGAGCTATGATCCTCTCCGAGGGGGTCCGCGATGTCCGAGATCGCAAAATTTCTCCGCACCGTACCGCAGCTCCGGCTGCTCGATGAGGTCGAGCTGACCGCACTCTCCGAGGCGATGTCGGAGGTCGAGTACGAGAAGGGAGCCGTCATCATCGAGGAAGGAGCCCACAATCACGCCTTCCACATTCTCCGAAGCGGAAGACTCCGCGTCTGCCGCATCGTCGAGGGGCGGGAGGTCGCGCTCTGCGATCTGTCACCCGGACAGACCTTCGGTGAGCTCTCGATCCTCGGCGATCAGAGAACGACTGCGACGGTTCGGACGGTCTCCCCGAGCCGTGTGCTTTCCCTCTCGATGGATGATCTCGACTTCGTCCTCCGCCAGAGTCCCGTGGCTGCCGCGATGTTCTGGCAGGCGCTCGCTCGCGATCTCCGCGACCGGCTCGTCGAGACCAACGAGGTCGTCCGCCAGTACTTCGAGGTCAACCGCGCTCTGGTGGACAACCCTACCTTCAGGGAAGCGTACGCGATGTGTACGAGGTGAGCGGTTTGTTCCGGGACGCACAGCGCGAAGTAGACGGCTGGATCGGTCAGTTCGAAGAGGGATACTGGCCTCCGCTCGCAATGCTGGCCCGGTTGACCGAGGAGGTGGGGGAGCTCGCACGCGAGATCAACCACTCTTTTGGCGAAAAGCCGCGCAAACCCGGCGAGCGGAGCGCAGAAATCTCCGAGGAGATCGCCGACGTCGTCTTCGTCCTGCTGGCGCTGGCCAACTCGCTCGACGTCGACATGGATGCCGCCTTCGAAGGGGTCATGAACAAATACAGAAGCCGCGACCAGACGCGCTGGACTCCCCGAACCGGCGGATCGCGGTAAGATTGGAGCTGCCACGACTTTCGCGCATGTCTCCACGTAAAGACGACAACGTTCCACCCCCGTTCGACCAGGGAGTCTTCCTGATTCACTACAACCGTGGAAAGGAAGCCTTTCAGGCCGGACGCTTCGGCGAGGCCCGCAAGGAGCTCGAAGCGGCTCAGAAGATGCGCCCCGACGACGCGGAGGTCCTCAACCTGCTCGGCCTCGTCTACTTCAGACTCGAGGCATACCCCTCTGCCGAGTTCGTCTACGAGAAGCTGCTGGCAGACAATCCCGAGGTCTTCATTCTCCAGTCCAACCTCGGGCTGGTGAAGTACAAGCTGAAGAAGACCGGGGATGCCGAAAAACACCTGCTGAAGGCGATCGAGCTCAAGCCCAACTACATCCGATCTCACCTCTATCTCGGTCTGCTCTATCGCGACAAGGGCAAGCTGGGACTCGCGCTCGAGCATCTCCGCTTTGCCGGCGCAGACCGCGCAGTCGAGCAGGTCGAACAGATGATGAAGGGGGGCCAGCGCGGGCCGAGTGGCGTCGTCCAGACGGCCCCTGCCAAGGCGGCCCCCCCCGGGGAACAGGCCGATGAGCAAGCCCCGGCCCCCCCTCCCCCGAAAGCTCGAGAGGAACGCATGCCGGAGCGCCCTGCCGAAACGGCCCCGCAACCGAAAGCGACGCCACCCGCTGCCGAACAGCGAATCTCCGGTGTTGAGCAGCGTTCGACCGCGTCATCGAAACCGATTGCTCCGCGAGATACCTTTTCCACTCAACCCGGCCAGAACCGGGTCGACGAGCGGGAGGAAGCACCTTTCCCGGAGGACGAATTCACCCGTCCGACCCTCGACCAGAAGGCCTCGCCTCCTCCGCAGGCAGAGAGTGCCGCTGCCAAGCTCCAGATGGCCGTCGATCCGGAAGAGCTCGATCAGACCCGACGAATCGACCTGCGAAAGATCGAAGGAGCATCGAGAACGTTCCTGCTCCACGAGAACGGATTTCTGGAGATCAACTTCTCGAACAAAGTCCGCGTCAAACGGGGAACGATCTCGAGCTACTCCGGCAATCTGAGGTTCATCGAGGAGCCCGCTCCGGCGGGAACGCAGGCGGCGACCATGGTCAATGCCGAGGGCTCCGGACGGCTCGTGGTGTATGACCGGGGCCGGCAGACGTTCCTTCTCGATCTCAATGACGAATTCGTCTTCGTAGAAAGCCGGCACCTGCTCGCGCTCGAGCAGTCCCTCTCGTCGCGACCCGAACCGATCTTCGATTCCACCTACCAGAACAAACTCGATGTCGTGAAGGTTTACGGTCGCGGCTCGCTCGCGATCTCCACGACGATCGAGCCACTGACCCTCCGCGTTCAGCCGAACTATCCGCTGTCGATCTCTTCCGGCTCCATCGTCGCCTGGACCGGGAGTCTCCTCGCCACCGTCGTCGACGATCACGACCTCGGGCAGTTCATGGTCGAGGACGCATCCGACTCGTTCCACGTCCGCTTCCAGGGCTCCGGCGTCGTGGTTTCCGAGCGATGAAGGTCCCCTCGGGTGCATCTCAGACGGGAGCGTTCCCAACGGAACTGACAACCACCAAAAAAGCAGCTATACTATCGTCTGGTCCCTGTAGTCGCGGCTCCGGGCGGAGTCGCCGGCCAATCAATTGTTACGTAAGGAGGTCCCATTGGACGGACTGGTCGGAAACATCGTTTCATGCGTAGAAAGACGAATTCTCCAGGATGAAGAGGTATCTGTCGGAGCGGTATCGAGAGAGCTCGGTTTCACGCGGCAGTACGTGTCAGGCCGGTTTCATCGCACAACGGGCAACCTGCTGAGCCACTACCTCAAGGAGCGAAGGCTCGACAAAGCGGCTCGGCTTCTTCGCGAAAAGAAGATGCGCGTGTCTCAGGTCTCGCGACTCTGCGGATTCGACTCGGAAAACTACTTCCGCCAGCAGTTCAAGCTGAAGTTCGGTATGTCGCCGAGGCAGTTCCGGGCCAAGGGCGACCTCTCGGTCCTCCAGGAGACTGCCTTTCCCGATCTCGCGGAGATGCGACTCCGGATCCGCAAGAATCGCGCTTAGAAGCGGTCAGACAGTCGGACACGTCTGACATGTCGGACGTGTCCGACGTGTCAGACTCTCCACCCTTCCTTTCACTCTTCACTCTTCACTCTTCACTCTTCACTCTTCACTCTTCACTCTTCACTCTTCACTCTTCACTCTTCACTCTTCACTCTTCACTCTTCACTCTTCACTCTTCACTCTTCCCTGCCCTCTTCCTGCTATCCTGAGCCGGATGACGGGCCGAAAGAACATCTCGAGTCACACCGCGTGGGAGCCGGTCGTCGGGTATTCGCGAGCGGTCCGGATCGGGCCCTTCGTCTACGTCTCCGGAACGACCGCGACCGACGCCAGAGGTGAGCTGGTCGGGCTCGGGGATCCGGAAAAGCAGACGGCCCAGGTGCTCGCGAACATCGAGCGCGCACTCACCGAGGCCGGCGCGCGGCTGTCCGACGTCGTGCGTACCCGGATCTACGTGACCAACATCGCGCTGTGGGAAAAGATCGGACGGGTCCACGGAAAAGTCTTCGGTGACATCCTGCCGGCGACCTCGATTGTCGAGGTTAAGCGACTGATCGATCCGTCGATGCTCGTCGAGATCGAAGCGGAAGCGATCATCGCGTCCGCTTTCGAGAAATTCGTGGGCGAGCGCGTCGACGATTGAAGCGAAGCGCCGGGGACGAAACCCCTTCCCGCGACTGGTTACCCTTCGCCCTCCTTCTGCTAGTCGCGGTCCTCCCCCGGCTCTTCACACTCGGCGCACCGTGGCTCTGGGACGACACCGCGCTGATCGCAAACGCCAACGCTTTCGATGAGGTGTCCGAGATCCCGGGCGCGTGGACGAGCGAGCTCTGGTACGACGGGCGCCCCGGCTCTCCTCTCTACCGCCCCGTTCCCCGCACGCTCTGGATCCTCCAGCACGCCCTCGGTGGTGGCAGCCCGATTCCTTTCAGGCTCGTTTCGATCCTTCTCCATGCGGGGGTTGTGGTGCTGCTGTTCGCTTATCTTCAGACCCACGTCCGACGAAAAACCGCGCTGATCGCATCCCTTCTCTTCGCGGTCTTCCCGGTTCACACCGAGGTGATCGTTCAGGCGGCGAGCCAGTCGGAGCTCCTCGCCGCTGGTTTCGGCCTGGCGTCCCTTCTTTTCTGGAAGCGATCGAGACCCGCAGCCGCTCTGCTCTTCTTCGCGCTCGCCGTCCTCAGCAAGGAGAGCGCAGCTGCGATCGCGGTGCTCGGCTGGCTGGAGACGCCTTCGCCGAAGCGGCGGATGATTCCGGCGGGACTCGCGGTGTTGGCCATCGTCGCGTGTGCAACATGGGCCCGCCTCTCCGTCGACGCCGGATCGACCGAAATTCCGGCGCTCGACAATCCCGCCTCTCTCCTCCCCCATTTTCCGCGAATTCTCACCGCGCTCTGGGTGCAGTGCCTCTATTTGTGGAAGACGCTGATTCCGCTGAACCTCGCCGCGGATTACTCCTACCGGGAGATTCCGCTCGTGATGTCGCTCGGGGATCTCCGGGCGTTGGCGGGACTCGGTCTCGCGATCGGATCGGCCGTACTGATCGTGAAGAGATCGCGCGGATGGAAGGGGGTTCTGGCGTGGTGGGTTCTCTTCCTTCCCGCATCGAACCTTCTCTTTCCGATCGGAACGATCATGGGAGAACGGCTCGCATTTTTTCCGAGCGCCGGGCTCGCATACTTTCTGGCGGTCCGGGTTTCCGGAATCAGGACGTCCCGGCTGAAGCCGGCGATGATCATCGTCGTCCTGGTGCTCGCATCTTTGAGCGTGGTCCGCTACCGCGACTGGTCGAGCGGTGAACGATTTCACGAAGCCTTCGTCGAGGATGCGCCGAACAATGCGAAGGCGTGGAGCGCGCGGGGGGTATGGCTCGCCGGTGACGGTCGGATGGAGGAAGCGATCGCATCGTACGATCGCTCGATCGAGCTCTACCCGTACGACGGGACCGCGCACTTCAACCGGGCGAATGCGCTCGTCCGGCTCGGGCGCACCCAGGAGGCGATCGACGGATACCAGCGCGTCGTGCAACTCTCGCCGGGTCAAACCGACGCCAAGCGACTGCTGCGGGAGCTGCTGGCGAGATAATTTTTTTCTCTCTCCGACGTGTCCGATCCGTCGGACGGGTCAGACCGGTCCGAAGCCTCCCTCCATGTGACCGACATCACGGCAGAGCTCCGGCGGAGCCCTATGCTCCCCATCGCTAGTTGCTGGACTTCGTTGGGACAAAAGTCTAAGCTTCGGTTCCTCCAGTGGAGGCCGCCAAAGGGCGGTCCTCTTCCGGTCGGTTCCAAAATTCGACGTAAAGGGGCGGGTGCTTTGTGCCGTCCTTTTTTTATTTTCTTGCGAGGCTCGACACAATGCGTGAATATCTCTCCCTCAACTCGATGACCCGGTGTCTGATCATTCTGGCGGCCGGGCTCTCGCTGCTTGCCGTGACCCCATCGGTTTACGCCGCCACCTGCGATTCGGTCACGACTGGGACCTGGGACAACGCCGCCACATGGAGCTGCGGAGCCGTGCCGAGCTCGATTGACGACGTGACTGTAGTATCGCCCCACGTCGTCACGCTCAATACCTTCGAAGCGGCCCAGACGACGACGGTCTTCGGCACGCTCGATCTCGCCAACAACAGTTCGAGCAATCTCACTACGAGCGGGCTCACGGTCGATGCGGCGGGTCGGGTCCAGCTGGACGACTCATCGGCCCTCAGCTCGAGCGGGGCAATTCAAATTGACGGGAACATTCTCCCGCTCCCAACAGCGACTTTCGGTAGCGGTCAATTTTTCGTGGATGCCGGAACGACGTCATTCGGTGGCTCCGGCTCGATTGACATCCTGACAAACATCAGGGCGTCGAGTTTGACGCTCGCCGATCCCATTCCGGCTTTTTCTGTAGGCCTCACTTTCGACACGACCGATACCGCGGGTGCGACTTTTACAGTCAACGGAACGCTCGTGGTGACAGGCCAACTGCGCATTGAAACCTTCAACCCCAATACGGTCAGCCTCGGTCCCGGCAGTATCATCGATCTCGCGGGAGATCTTACCGGGGGCGGGAATGTGGTCTTCGACACGGGCAGCGAGCTCCGGCTCGAAGGAGAGGACTTCAATTTCGGCTCGTTTTCCGGCGCCAATATCACCTATGACGGTACCGTCACTTACGACGGGACCACGGCGCAGAAAATCGAGGGGAGAAATTATTACAATCTGACGCTCGACGCGACGGCTTCCCCGGAGTTCTTCTACTACTACGACCCACCGACTGTCTACAACGACTTCACGATCAGGAAGAGCGGACATCTCCAGATCGCCGAAAGCTCGGTCCTGTCGGGTCCGGGCGCGAACCAGCTCGTCATGGAAGCTGTGTCGAGGTTCGATCTCGAAGGCAACAATGCCAAGACTCCGCCCGCGTTCGCGACTTTTCCAAAGGGTTTCACGGGCTATCAGCTCGACCCCACGAGTACGGTCGAGTACAGCGCGGCCGCCAATCAGATCATCGACGGGACCCCCGCATACGGCAACCTGATCGTCACATCGATGTATCAGAAGATCTACGTCGGTGCGAACCTGCCACCAGCATCTCTCGAGGGAGGTGAGGAGAGCAATTCGGTCACGTCGCGTCAGCGTGCGGTCAGCCGGTCCGGAAGCTCGGTCCTTCGTCCCAACGCAGGGGCAACCTGGACCAAACCGGTGGTCACCGCTGATCTGAATGTCCTCGGTTTTCTCCAGGTTCTCGATGATGGAGCTCAAAGTCCGGCCGACAATGTCATCCTGGACATGGCCGGGTTCAACCTCAGCGTCACCGGTGACGTGCTTGGAAATGCAGACGAGGGCTTCGACGCCCTGGTCGATGGCACAGTCCTTTTCAGCGGTACGGAGAAGGTCACGGTCGGCGGAAGCTGGGAAGTCGAAATCTCGGGGACTCCCGCGACGGCGACATTCAACGGGACCGGCACGAGCTTCTCCTCCCATTTGATTCTCTATCCATTGGCCTGGAACACTCTGACCATCGCGGGAGGGCCCTATCAGATCGCCAGCCCATCCAGTGCGCAGTCGCTGTTTCTGACGAATCTCTCCACCCTCGCTCCGGCGACGGGACGGTTCAGCGTCTTCCAGCAACTCGGCGGTGACGGTTCGTTGTCGGGAACCCTCGACGTCGACGGACCCACCACGGTCAGCGGCTCTCCATTCATCTCCCAGGATATTGCCATCAATCCGGCAGCAACTCTCACGAATACCGGTAATCTCAACGTCCTCGGGGGAGTCGTCTCTCAAAGTTCAGGCGGATCGTTCGTGGCAGGGTCCGGCTCGCTGCTGGCAATCTCGGGGGCCACACCGCTCGACCCGAGCCTCACATTCGACTTTTCGACCAACCAGAACATTCTGGTCTTTGCCGGTGGCAACCAGTCAGTCCCGTCACTCACCTACAGCGAGTTGAGCCTTCAGGGCTCCGGGACAAAGACCGCGGCAGGAGACATCGTTGCAGCGGAGCTGGTGGTTGCTTCGGGTGTCACGTTCGACTCTTCGACCGGCCTCAAGGATTCCTTCAGCCGCAGCATCAACATCGCTGGTACCTATCTCACCGGAACGAAAACGATCGTCTTCAACGGGTCCACCCTGCAGTTTCTCACCGCCGCGAACCCGTTGTCGTTTTCCAATCTGACGATCCAGCAGAATCTCGATCTCACTTCTGGTACGGATCTCACCATCACCGGGACACTCGACCTCGGCACGAATGTTCTGACCGTGAACGGACCCACGCCGCTGACACTCGACTCGACATCCAACGTGTCGGAGGCGGGCGGCTACATCCAGGGCCCGGTCAAACAGATCGTGACCGCGGGACAGACAAAGACCCTTCCCGTCGGAGTCGGTGGAGTTGTCGCACCAGTGACGATCACGGTCGACGCGACCACGGCGTCTCCCGCCTCGATCCAGGTCACCGCTGTCGGCACGACCGAGCCGAACGCACCGGCCGGTTCGCTCGACCTCTACTGGCAGCTCACCCCGACCAACATCGGCCAGGCGGACGTAACCTTCCGGTATGCCGATTCGGACGTGGTGGGGAATGAATCGCAGTACCAGCTCGCCCGCTGGGACGGCACGCAGTGGGTCGTACCCCCAGGTGCGAACGTCGACACGACGAACAACATCGCCTCTGCGCCGAACGTCACCGCGTTCTCCCCCTGGACACTGATCCCGTTCGCGAGCTGCACCGTATCGAATCTCGCCGACGGTGGTGGCGGCTCGCTCCGCCAGGCCATCACCGACGCAAACGCCGGGCTGTGCAACGTGATCGATTTCACCGTCTCGGGCACCATCCAGATCACGACTGAGCTTCCCGCGCTGACCCAGACCACCGGCGTTCTGATCGATGGATTCACCGCTCCCGGCTCCTCGGCCGACACCGCGCCGATGGGCTCTCCGTCGAACGCCATCCGCACGATCGTCGTCGAGACCGAGCCGGCCAACTACATCGGCACCAACATGCTGCAGATCTCCGGATCGAACAACATCATCACCGGCATCCACTTCCACGATACCAACGCTTCGCAAACGCTTTTCGTCACCGGGCCCGACAATACGATCGCGGGTAACGAGCTCGATACCGGTGTATCGCAGGTCGTGATCTCGGGAGCGGGAGCCACGGGTAACCTGATCGGCGGGCCGAACCCGTCCGACCGCAACGTCTTCCATTCGGCCAGCAACTTCGGAGTCGAGCTCTCCGGTCCGTTCAACACGGTCGAGGGCAATACCCTCGGCTTCGACATGTCGGGCGCACCCGCCGGATCCGGCGGCAGCGGTATTCACACGAACAGTGTGAACGGAAACGTGATCGCCGCGAACGTCATATCGAACAACGCCCAGTTCTCGGGGGCTGGAGTCGAGATCTTCGGAGGAACGGGAACGCAGATCACGGACAACTGGATCGGGACGGGCCTCGACGGAACGGGCGGGCTCGGCAACGGCGTCGGCTCGTCCAGCGGCCCGGTCGGCATCCTTCTCTCGAGCACCAGCGGAAACACGGTCACCAGCAACGTCATCACGGGTCACGACGGTGCCGGCTTCGCCACGGGAGGCATCTACATCGATGGTTCCGACACGAACACCCTCGCCGGCAATACGATCGGTCTCGACGTCACCAGCGCAGCTGCCCCGAACTCCTACGGAATCTTCATCGCCAGCTTCTCCGATCAGAACGTCATCGGAGGTGGCAACGGCATCAATACGATCAGCAGCAACACACTCGACGGGGTCGCGATCGTCGATACATCCGGTTCGGTGAGCACGGCCCCGCTCGGTAATAAGGTCGTCGAGAACATCATCGAGTCGAACGGGGACCTGCCGATCGATCTCGCCGACGACGGCCTCACGGCAAATGACGCCGGCGACGCCGACATCGGCCCGAACAATCTCCAGAACTTCCCGACGCTGAACTCCGCCTGGTACGACTCGACCGCAGGAACGGTGCAGGTGCACTTCGCACTCGACTCATCGTCGTCCGGCGCCGGCGGCACTCTCGTCGAGCTCGCCCGTGTGGATGCGACCGGCATTCTCGAGCCCCTCGGAGCTCAGTGCTTCGCCGGAGCGTTCTTCACGAACCAGTCGATGACCACTCCATCGGGTGGCGTCGTCTCGGGATCGTCGGTGGCGGCACTCGCCACTTCCTACGCCGATACCGGGTGCACCACTCTGCTCGACGGAACGTCTGAGCTTGGGACGCCAATGGTCGTCAACACCTATCCGATCGCCAACGCCGACTCGGCGGCGACGAACGAAGATACCGCGGTCACCATCAACGTCGTCGCGAACGACACGGATGCCGAGGATGGCACTCCTGTTCTGGTCTCGGTGGGGCCGGCTGTCAACGGCACGACGGCGATCGTCAGCGGGCAGGTTCAGTACACGCCGAATGCGAACTTCTTCGGAACGGACAGCTTCTCCTACACCGTTCAGGACTCCGGAGGCCTGACCGCTTCCGCCACGGTCACCGTGACGGTCAATGCCGTCAACGATCCGCCGGTGGCGGCCAACGACGCCTATTCGACCTCCGAGGACACCGTCCTGACGGTTCCAGCGCCGGGTGTTCTCTCGAACGACACCGACGCTGATGGCGATCCCCTCACCGCGGTCCTCGTGACGACGACCTCGAACGGGACGCTCACGCTCAACAGCGACGGCTCGTTCACCTACACGCCCAACGCGGATTTCAACGGCTCCGACAGCTTCACCTATCAGGCCTTCGACGGAGCGGCTTCGTCGAACACGGCCACGGTCACCCTCACGGTCAATGCTGCCAATGACCCGCCGGTCGCGGCCAACGACGCCTATTCGACCTCCGAGGACACCGTTCTGACCGTTCCAGCGCCGGGCGTTCTCTCGAACGACACCGACGCCGACGGCGATCCCCTCACCGCGGTCCTCGTGACGACGACCTCGAACGGGACGCTCACGCTCAACAGCGACGGCTCATTCACGTACACGCCCAACGCGAACTTCAACGGCTCCGACAGCTTCACTTATCAGGCATTCGACGGATCCGCTTCGTCGAACACGGCTACGGTCACCCTCACGGTCAATGCAGTCAACGATCCGCCGGTGGCCAACCCCGACTCCGCGTCGACTTCGTTCGAAACATCCGTCGTCATCAACGTCGTGTCGAACGATACGGACGTGGATGGGGATACGCTGACGGTCAGCGGCAATACCCAGCCCGCGAACGGCTCGGCGAGCTGCTCCGGCACGAGCTGCACCTATACCCCCGCCGCCGGGTTCACCGGAACCGATTCGTTCAACTACACCGTCTCGGACGGCAATGGCGGAACCGATACGACTACCGTCAACGTCACCGTGCTCGCGGCGACCGACGCGGACCTGCAGATCACCAAAACGGGTCCTGGTACCGCCACGCGAGGTAGCCAGATCGACTTCACGATCATGGTGAAGAACAACGGTCCGGGTTCCGCGCTGAACGTGGTGGTCGACGACACATCGGACCCAGGCCTCGAGCACCAGGACAACAGCGGCGACTGCACGACCGCGTTCCCCTGCAACCTCGGGACTCTGAGCTCGGGCCAGACGAAGGTGATCACGTCGACCTTCGGCGTGATCGGGGCCGGCTCGCTCAGCAACACCGCCTCGGTCAGCTCGTCGACGGCGGATCCGAACACTTCGAACAACACCTCGACGGCGGTCGTCAACGCCTGTCCGAGCGCGCCGACGGGTCTTCAGCCATCGGGCACGATTAACAATCCGCAGTCCGGAACGCTGGGCTGGAACGGCTCGGCCGACCGGTTCGTGGTTTTCCTCGGTCCCGCCGGAGCGGGCTGCAATACCCGGCTCGGCGAGACCACCGACAACTCGATCAGCTACAGCGGTCTCGATCCCAACACCGAGTACGACTGGCGCGTGGTCGCGATCTCCGACGGTTGCATCGAGGCCTCATCGAGCTGCGTACGGTTCACGACCGGCGGCGAGTGCGGTACCGAAGCCCCCGAGCTGATCTCGCCCGACGACAACTCCGCTCCGACCACCCCCGTGCTGTTCCAGTGGAGCTCGGTCGAAGGGGTCAGCGGATACGTGGTCTATGCGGGCGCCGAGGGCGAGCCGATGAACGAGGTCGCGCGCACGAGCCAGAATGAGACGAGCGCGAGCGTCGCGATCGGTCCTGGTCGCGTGCAGTGGCGCGTCGAAGCATTGTATGGAACCAACTGCCCGCCGGTCTCGTCGCGAACGGGAGCCTTCACGGCCGTTCTCGCAGGCGAGTGCCGCGAAGAGAAGCCGCAGAACATCAATCCGGCTCAGGGAGCGAGCAATCTGGCCTCACCGCTGACTTTCAGCTGGATCGGGGTCGACGGAGCCACCGGCTATCGCGTCTGGGTTGCGATCGAGGACGAGTTCCCGGTCGTCGTTGCAACCACGTCCGGGGCGACCAGCGCAACGGCTGAGGTGCCGTCCGGACAGCTGTTCTGGTACGTCCAGGCGCTGTTCGACGGATGTCCTCCCACGATCTCGGATCCGACGAGCTTCAGTGTCGCCCCCGGATCGAATTGCCCGACCGACGCCGCACAACTGATCGCACCGCAAAACGGCGAGACCGTTGCCGGTGAAGTGACGTTCGAATGGACCGAGGTTTCGGGAGCGGTTCGCTATGCCGTCTGGGCGAGTGTCGATGGTGATGCACCTGCAATCGTCGGCACCACGACCGACCCGACGCTCACCCGCCGGATGGACTTCGGCGAGATCGAGTGGTTCGTCCAGACCTTCTTCGGAGGCTGCCCGGCGATATTCTCCGAGCGCAATACCTTCGACTCGGTCGAGGACTTCGAGTGCCCGACCGGTGTTGCACAACCGCTGTTGCCGGCTGACGGGGCGAGCTTCTCGAATGCTCTGGTCGCCTTCTCATGGACGCCGGTCGACGGCGCGGACGGTTACCGCGTGCTCGGCCGCTTCGGCGGCATCGGCGAGTTCGAGGTCATCGGCTCATCGCTTGCCGGCACCGAGCTTCAGATCCCCATCGAGGGAAGCTTCCTCGAGTGGAAGGTCGAGACGGTGTTCATCGGCTGTCCGCCGACCGAGTCGATCACCCGCTCTCTGGAGATCAACCAGATTGCATGTTCGACAGAGGTCTCGGAGCTGCTGCTCCCGGCCGTGCAGTCGACCCTGCCGGATGAACGCGTCCTGATGACCTGGACGCTTGTCGACGGTGCGGCGGCCTACGAAGTGTGGGTCGCTTCGATCGACGGTGTTCCGAGCAAGGTTGCCCTGACCGACGGGCTCACGACCGATGTCGAGGTCGACCTCGACGAGGGTGTCTACCAGTGGTGGGTCAATGCTGTTCTCGGCGGCGAGTGCGACAAGACGCGCTCCGAGAATGGATCCTTCTCGGTCGACTTCCCCAGCCCGGACGCGTGCGACTCCGAGTCGGAGCTCGTGCTGATCTCGCCGAGCGAAGGTGCGGCCGAGCTCGTCTCGCCCATCATCCTCGAGTGGACGGCCGTGCCGGACGCGACCAGCTACAGGATCTTCACGATCAATCCGGCCGGCGTGGCCACGCCGTTCGGCCCGGTCCGCGAGTCGAACCAGGCAGTCGTCCAGTTCGAGCCCGGAATCGTCCGCTGGTACGTCGTCGCAAACCGCGCCGCATGTTCGCCGCTGCGGAGTCCGATCCAGCACTTCCGCGTCGAATCGGGCGCTGAATGTGACGTTCCCGACCGGCCGAGTCTCAGAGTTCCACAGAAGGTCGCTTCCGACACCGAGTACCGGGTGGCCTGGGATCAGGTCCCTGGAGCGACGGTCTACGAGGTCCAGGAAGCCCCGGTCCCGGTCTTCGCCGGTGTTCCGGTACAGGTCGTCAACGGCACGACCGCGAGCTTCATCCACACGGTCGAGGCGGGGCGCAGAAGCTTCTTCTATCGTGTCCGGGCGATCGGCGACTGCAACGGCGAGCGCGGCAACTACTCCTCGGTGGCCCGCGTCTTCGTCGACGCATCCTCGGTCTCCGAGACTGACGCGCTGAGCCGTGGAGGTCTGACCACGATGGCCGAGGATGTTCCGGGGGGATTCGCCACGGTCGAGCTCAACAAGGACTCGCTGTCGAGAAAAGACATCGAGCAGTTCACGGTGACTCTGACCGGAGATGGAACCTTCCAGGTCGTACCCGATCAGCCATGGCTCACCGTCGAGCCGGAGATCGTCACACTGACGCCGGCCGGCGTTCAGGTGACCGTCTTCGCCGAGATGGGTGATCTGCCCCTGGGATCGAATCAGGCGAGCCTCGATCTGATACCGGTGGCCGGCAAGAACGGCGTCACGACCAACCAGACTGGCGGAACGGTCGGGGTCTCGGTGGCGATGGTGACACCGGTCTCGTCCCAGCCGAAGAACGAGCCGCTGCCGGAGTCTCTGATCATTCCGGCGGTCGCGCACACGAACGGCGCAAACGGCTCGACGTGGCTCTCCGATGTCCGGCTGAGCAACGTCGGATCGACCGCGCAGAAGTACCAGCTCAACTTCACGCCATCGTCGACCGACGGTACCCGCGAGGGACAGTCGACGACGATCGACGTCAAGCCGGGCAGCTCGGTTGCGCTCAACGATCTGCTGGCCAACTGGTTCGGTGCCGTCGAGGAGAACGCCTCGGGTCTTCTCGAGATCCGTCCTCTGAAAGCGACGACCTCCTCATCGATCGGCGGTCTCGCCGCGGTCGCCTCGGGCGGTCCGGCTTCGCTCGCGTCGTCGCGAACCTACAACTTCACCCCCGAGGGGACCTTCGGCCACTACGTCCCGGCGATCCGGTTCGATCAGTTCGTCGGCACGACCGTCCCCGAGGGAGAGACCAAGCCGGTGCTTTCGATGCAGCAGATCGCGCAGTCCTCGGCGTTCCGCACGAATCTCGGCCTGGTCGAAGCCTCCGGCAACGCGACGACCGCGCAGGTCACCATCTTCTCGGCCTCCGGCGCCCAGCTCGGTCAGTTCCTCGTCCCGATGCAGGCTGGCTCTCACGTCCAGCTCAACGCCGTTCTCGCGCAGAACAACATCTTCGTCGAGAACGGACGGATCGAGGTCGAGGCCGTCGAAGGTGACGGCAAGCTGATGGCCTATGCCGCCGTGATCGACAACCGCACCAACGATCCCCAGCTCGTTCAGGCCGTCTCGAAGAATTCCGCGAGCGGCCGGCGCTGGGTCATCCCAGGTGTGGCCGACATCGATACCGGCGCCGCGTCCTGGCGAACCGATACCAGGATCTACAACGCCGGCAATCAGAGCGTCGAGGCAACCCTGACGTTCTATCCGCAGGCGGATCCGGGATCCCCGATCACCCGCTCAGTGACGATCAACTCCGGCGAGACTTTCGTCGCCGACGACATCCTCCAGTCGCTGTTCGGCGTAAACACCAACGGTGGCGCCGTTCACGTGGAGACGGCGCAGAACGCGCAGCTGATCGCCACCGCGAGAACCTATGATCTCCGCTCCGACGGCGGCACGGTCGGACAGTTCATCCCGGCGCAGGCGGCCGACCGCGGTACGGCAGTCGGCGAGCGTGCGCTGCAGATCCTCCAGGTCGAACAGTCCGACAGGTTCCGCGCCAACATCGGTCTGGCCGAGACCACCGGCAACCCGGTCGTCGTCGAAGTCTCGGCGATCGTTCCGGGAGCGAAGGCCGCTCCGAGAATCCGGGTCAACCTCCAGGGCAATCAGTTCACTCAGCTCCTCAAGGTCCTCGAAACCCTCGGTGTCCCCAACTCGTACAACTCGCGCGTCGCGATCAAGGTGGTCGGCGGCAGCGGGCGGGTCGTCGCCTACGGCTCGATCATCGACAACATCACTCAGGACCCCACCTACGTCCCCGCACAGTAGCAAAGGTCCAGCAGTTGCGACTCCCGGGGCAGCGCTCACAAGCGCTGCCCCTTTTTTTAAACTCGTCCGACCTGTCTGAACCGCTCGACACGATCCTTGCGAAGCATCACATTCGGGCCGCAACCGTCCCGCTCAGGCCGCTGACGATTCCCCGGATACGGTCGATGACCGATCGGGCGTGGAGCCTCGCCGACGATCGAACGATCGCGCGGAAATCCTCCGAGAGAAGCGCTGGAATGTTGCCGACGCCATGATGGATTCGCGCGATGAAATATCGATTTCTCGTCCGAAGAAACACTGCTCTGCCTGCAAGTTTTACCTCTGAACCCGACCCGATGTGCACGGCCAGGGGCTCGTCGAGTAGCTCGGCCTTCCATCCCTCTCTTCGAAGACGCGCTGCCAGCTCGACGTCTTCGTAGTAGGTCTCGAGAAGACCGAGGAAGATCTCGCCGCCTTTGCGTACGCTCTCGAGCGCTCCTCGCCGGTAGAGGGCCGCAGTCGCCGAAACACCCCAGATCTCGCGGAACCGGCAGTCGAAAGATTCGAGCGGACTCCCGTGACCGGCCTGAACGATCCGGCCATCCCGCGGCGCGATACCCGCTCCGTCGATCATCCCGTCGGGCTGAAGATTGAGCGACTGAACCGCGGCCAGATCATCTCGCTCCTCGAGCCTTCCCGCGAGATTTTCCAGCCATTGCGGTTCGAGTACGACGTCGTTGTTGATCAGCGCGACGTACGGTTCGCTCGTCGCTCGGATCGCCTGGTCGGCTCCCCGCGCAAATCCGATGTTGCGATCATTCCGGATGATCTCGATCGGAAGGGATGCAGGCCTCAGCCGGCCGGCGACAGGATCGACGGAGCCGTTGTCGAAGATCACCACCCGCTTCGGAGCAAGCGTCTGTCGCTCGAGCGAATCCAGGCAACGCTCGAGCATCTCGCCCCCGTCGAGGTCGAGGATGACGATCGCCACCTCAGTCACCGGCGATCCAGTCGGCCGTTACCTCGCCGCTCAGAACCTCGATCTCGACGGCCGATCCGGCGGAGCGAGCAACCGGAAGCTCGGCGCGCAGCCACCCGGACGGAGGCGTCGGCCGCAGCCGGAAGGGCGCCCCATTGACCCGGATCACGGCGCTCCCCTCGCTCTGATACCGGAGAATCGCTTCGTCGCCTCGAAGCCGGAAGCGCGCGCGATCGCCGGGACGCAGCTTCCACCCTCCATCGAAGCGAAACCGGGCAACCGTCCACCGCGGAGGGTGGAGCTCCCCCCCTTCATGGATCACGTGCGCATCTTCCAGATGAACGATCGCTCCCGGTGAGGATCCCAGGGCTACACCACAAGCGAGCGCGATTGCCAGCCCCGAGATCACGACTCTCGGGTCGATCGAACCGCCACGACGCAACATCAGAGCGAAAGCCGCGAGAAACGCGATTGCAATGGCCGTCCAGACGATTGCCGCTGCATTCGGGCGAATGAGACTCGGGAGAATCCTCGAAAAGTCACTGCCCCACGTCATCGACAGCCACTCGCCGAGAACGCTCTCTCCATTGGCGATGTTAAAGAGCCTCCCCGGGAAGGCGATGCCGTGAACGACGAGCCCTGCGGACCCGATCGCAGCGATCAGGATGATCCATCGCGGAATCGCGACCCAAAGGCGAGCAATCCCCAGAGCGAGGAGCGGAGCGAAAATCACCACATATCTCAGCGGAGGAGACCATCCCCCATGCCACTCCGCCCTTGGAACGAGGAGCACGAGATAGGGAACAAGGGCGAGTAATCCCAGCCGGACAACCGGCGGCGAAACGGCCGCGAACACGCAAACCAGCCCGACAAACATGAACGGACTCTGGAAGAGAAAACCGGCTCGTGCATCCACAAGGAGACCGGTCGTGCCCCTGATATAGTTCAGCGGGCCACCCGGCACGATCTCCGACAGAGTGTGAATACCCAGTGCACTCCCCTGTGCAACCGTCATGACGAGCATCGGCACGGTGACGATCAGCACGAACCCTCCGATGAGCGCCCATCGAACGCGGCTCGCCAGCCCTCCGATCCTCTCGCGATCCCTCCAGAGCGTCAACAGGATGAGAGTGACCACGACCGGCAGAAATCTCAGCTTGAAAAGCGCGGTGAGGAGACTCCATCCGAACAGAGCGGCCCAGTGCCGCCTGCTCGCAGCCCTCAGACTCTGCACAAAACAGAACGCCGCCGGCACCTCGGGCCAGATCCGAGTCGAGTAGAAGACGACCGGTGGTGCGAAGCTGAGAAAGATCCAGCAGCGCTGAAGCGTCACGGTCCCGATTCCGGTCTCGGCGCCAAGCCGAAACCACGCCCAGGCGAGAAGCCCAGCGAAAATCGCGATCGTTGCAGCGGCGCCGCCAACACCCGCAATCGATACACCCGGAAGGATGAAAAGCGGCAGAAGCGGACCGTGCCGGCTGTAGAGCTCGCCGCTCGGACCCACCGGATCACCGAGTTGCGGGCCCAGATCCGTCCGACCAATGGCCGAGACCTCCGGATTGGCATATTGATTCGCCAGGTCGAGGTCACCGTCATGAAGGATCGACTCGGCGATCAGCACGTAGTAGGACTCGTCACCGTCGGTCGATACCGCACCGAGCTGAGCAGGTATCAATGCCGCACAGAAAAGGCTCGTCACGGTCCCCGCTCTGACGGGAGTGAGCCAATCGTGACCATTCCAAACTGCCAGGCCGATCAGCACCACCCTGGAGACCACCCACGCGCCAGTCAGGAGCCTCCAGCTCGAAGGGAAGGATCCCAACGCCATCGCCACGGTGGCTGCAATCAGAAAGAGCGAAGTCATGACCGCGTCCGTCACGAACAGTCGCATTCGATTCTCACTCGGAGATTTCACCGAGACGATTCCCGCGACAAGGGCCGTGAGGACGATCGTTGCCAGTTCGGGAGTCACTCGAATCTCACCCCTTCGATGATCAATCCTTCATCGGGATCGAGCTCGGAAGACGCCCCGATTGAAACGAGCTTCACCGCACCCGCTCCTCTCAGAATCATTCTGCCCGTACCCCGCCGGAACGCGTCGATTCCCCAGCCGGTCACGGGCCCGGAGGCAATCCGGGGCGGGACATTGAGAGTCCGGTACCAGGCAGTGCTCCGGAACGCGCCCCAGTCGGCGACGTCACCGATCGCAACCTCATGGCGAACGACGCCGCCATCCTCTCCCACCACGTCGATACTCCCCAGCGCCGTCCCCGCCGGGCGATCGCTCGCATTCTCCGCCGAAAGTTCGACGATTACCCGGTCCGCGCCCGCTTCCCCGCTGATGAAGCTGAGGCGCTCGCCTGCGCGGAGCGTCGCGAACGAGCTCCCGCCCGCGTAATGCGAGGAACCGAGCAGAAAAAGACCGGCACCGAGGATCACCGGGATCGCCACCGCGGAGAGCCTGCCGAAGAGGGGAGCGTACAGAATGGCGGCCGTCGCCAGCGTGATTGCCGTCGAGGAGTTGAACGGGAACCCGGCCATCACGGCTCCGCTCCAGGGAAACAGCGAAACAGCGATCGCCGCCAGGACGACCAGCGGAAGAGACGTGCTCTCCTCGCCGTGATCTCGCACTGCCGCCGTGCCGCCCGCGGCCAGGGCTCCGCCTAGGATCACGCTTGCCAGCGCAACCGATGGGCGGCTGATCAGAGCGATCCCGACTCCGGCGGCAAGCGGAATCCATAACGTCAGCTTCCGCGTCCGAATGGTGCCGGCGACGAACGGGAGCAGCGTCCACCACCCCGAGGCGAGAGAAGCCAGAGGGCTGAGCAGTACGATCGGGGCTCCCGTGAACGCGGGTCGTCTCCCGGCCCCCGCTCTCACCCCGAGAACGAGGACGGCCGCGAGGAGCGCAGCCCACAATCCGATCACGATGCCTGCGGCGAGCGCGGCGATCTCGATCACGACTCGGCGGCGCCCGCTCTGACGGATCCCGAACATCAGCAGGGCCGCGAACAGCGGAATGAGGCTCGCCCGCAACGGAAAGGCCGGCGTGACGGCGGCCAGCAGGAGGGCGAATGCGACTCCCTCTCGTGGGGCGAGGAGTCTTCCCCGGTCATGGGGCCAGGCCAGGACGAACCCAGCCGCCCCCGCCAAAACGACCAATCCAGAAACCACATCCGCAACACCCGCGGCGCCGAGCAGACGAAAGGGTGCCATTCCGGTAGCGACGAGCACAGCAGTCTCGACTCGATGATCGCTCACAATGACCAGCCAGAGGATCATTGCGCTCCAGGCGCCGCCGACGATCAGCGCGCGCACCGTGTCGTCGCCCGCGATGATCCACGCACCGAGCGCCAGGAGCGAAAGAGCACCGGTGACCGGGAAGGAAAGCCGCCGCGAGCCAAAAACTCCCACCACCAGAATGAGGAGTGGCAGCAGCAGATCTACAGGAGTCGTCCCGGCGCGGCTCCGCACGACGACCAACGCTGCCGCGGCGATGACGCCCGCAGTCGCGAGATTGGCCGAAAGAATCGGGTGGCCTGTGGTCGCATCCGCGCTCACGAGACTTCGGGGTCGCGTAGGCCGGGGTGCCGCACCCAGTGCGGATCGAATCCCGCAATCGTTTCTCTCGTCATCGTTCCTTCGTACACCACCCGCGCGTCGCCGATGAGCGTCAGCTTCGAGATTCCGTCGCTTCCGATCTCGAACGCAGCCTCGTAATCGATGCCGCTGCGCGTCCGCACTGTCAGCGGCGAGCTCACACGGCCAGTCAACGCCGAGGCTGCAACACCGGCAAGCACACCCGACCCGCAGGAGAGTGTTTCCCCCTCGACTCCTCTTTCGAAAGTACGGATGTCGATCCGGTCCCGTCCGTGGACCTGAACGAAGTTCGCGTTCGCGCCGTCCGGAGCGAGGTCGGGATGCTGGCGGATACTCCGTCCACGGCCCGCGACGTCGACTTCCCAGATCCCGTCGACGAACTCGACGAAATGCGGAACGCCGAGGATCATCGTGACTCCGGTTGCGAATCCGTCATCGCCGAGGTCGAGTCGCCGGTCGAGCCGGGCGGCCTCCGGACCCGCGACTTCGAGTTTGACCCGGTCGTCGTCGAGAAGCGTGGCGCTGACCACTCCGCAATCTGCCTCGATCGTCATTTTCCGACTGGCAAGACCTTCCAGCACGGCGAACCGTGCAGCGCACCGGGTCCCGTTCGCGCAGAAATCAGCTCTCGAGCCGTCGGAATTGAAATAGATCATTCGAACATCGGCCGTTTCCGATTCGGTACTGAGGACGATCAAACCGTCTGCGCCGATCCCGAGTCCCCGAATGCATGCTCTAGCCGCGAGATCCCCGAGATCGCTGATCTTCTGCTTGCGGCCGTCCAGCATGATGAAGTCATTGCCTCCACCGGCCATCTTGACGAATTTCGAGCGCGTCAGATCCATGAGATCGAAGGTGAGCGCTGAAATAATCACCCCCGCGCTCGTGCTACAGCATAGCGTCTCGACACCTGCGCGGGCGCAACTTTTCGCCCGCCCGGGCGTCGAAGTCATGGACGTCCCGAAAAGGGCCGCACGGTCTGAATCCTATGAAACCAATACTCACACTGGCACTCCTCCTCTCTGCCGGCGCCGCTCAGGCGCAGCAAACACCCCCAGCCGACGACCAGACTCCCCTGATGGAGACGATCGACATCCGGGTCATCAACGTTGATGCCGTCGTGACCGACCGCAAGGGAAATCCCGTAACAGGCCTCACGAGGGACGATTTCGAGATTTACGAGAATGGCCAGCCCCAGAGGATCACCAACTTCTACGAGGTGAACCTCGAAGAGCGCGATGCAACCGTTGATGCTCAGGGCACATCGACGACGAGTGCTGAAGCACCCGCCAGCCTGCCGGAGAGAGAAACACGACGGAAGATCGTATTTTTCGTCGACAACCTCTCCCTTTCTCCATTCAACCGGAACCGCGTATTCGAGGCGATGCAGGACTTCGTGGATGAAGTCATGCGGCCCGGCGACGAGGGAATGGTGGCGGCATGGAACCGGAGCATGAAAGTCCGGGTCCCGTTTACCCAGGACACCCAGCAGATCAAGCTCGAGCTCGAGGCGATGAAAGGCGAAAGCGGTCTCGGAGTTCACTACCAGAGTGAGAAGCGTCAGATCGAAAACCGAATCAGAGAAGCGATGTCGGTGCAGGACGCGATCGTCGAGGCTCGCAGCTGGGCGATGTCGGTCGAGCACGATCTGCGGACGACCGTCGGAGCGGTCAACAGCCTCCTCGAGACACTCGGAGGAGTCGACGGCAAGAAGATCATGGTCATGACCACGGAGGGCTTCTATATGTCACCCGGCCGGGAAGCGTTCGCGTTCATCGATGAGATGAAGCGTGAAAAGCCGGAGTGGGGCGCCTACGGTTCCTCCGGCATGTTCGAAGGGATGGGATTCAACGCCAGCCACGAGATCCGATCTCTCGCGACGACCGCGAACGCCAACGACGTGACCCTGTACACCGTTCACGCGGCCGGCCTCGTAGGGATGTCGTCATCCTCGGCCGAGAACATGCACGCGCGCTCGGTGACCGTCGATACGGTCGCTCTGACCAACAGCACCGAGTCCCTTCAGTTTCTCGCCGAGATGACCGGAGGCGTCGCGACAGTCGGAACCAACAACTTCAGACGCGGGTTCGACACCATCAAGAGCGACCTCAGCTCGTATTACTCGCTCGGCTACCGCTCGACCACGCAGCGGATCGACCGCCAGCGCAATCTGGAAGTCCGAATGAAGGACCGCAACCTGCGCGTGCGTGCAAGAAGAACCTTCATCGAAAAATCGATCGAGACGGAGATGCGCGACAAGGTCCTCGCTAAAGTTTTCTATTCGAGCGACGAGAACGATCTCGGCATCGTGCTTCGAACGGGCAAGCCCAGCCGATCGAGCGCCGAGATCTACACCGTTCCGCTCGAAGTGATGATCCCGATCGACAAGCTTACGATGCTCCCGGCCGGCGATACCCACCGCGGCAGCTTCACACTCTGGCTGGTCGTCGCGGACGATCGTGGCGACACCTCGGATGTCGTGACCCAGCAACACTCCGTCGTTCTCACCGATGAACAGCTCGAGAGCCTCAAAGGAAAGTACTACACGTATGCCGTCGACCTTCGAATGCGGAAAGGCCGTCACGTGATTTCTGCCGGTGTGCTCGACGGGCTCACCAAATCGACGGGGTTTCGCCAGCAGCCCGTATACGCAACCAGCCGCTAGCGAATCGTGAGCGAGATGCGCGTACTGCTCTCGATCCAGTACGACGGGTCCGGGTACTCCGGATGGCAGACACAGGAAAACGGCAAAACGATCCAGGCTGAGATCGAAAAGGCTCTCGGTCTGATCTGCCGCACCGATGTGCGAGTCACCGGAGCCGGGCGGACCGACGCCGGTGTGCATGCCGCGGATCAGAAAGCCCACTGCGACATTCCGGACGGCTTTCCTCTGGACCGCCTCCTCCCCGGGCTCAATGGCGTTCTGCCGAAAGAGATTCGTGTCAGGGCCGCGGAAAAGAAGGGCGCGGACTTTCACGCGCGATATCACGCAACCGGCAAGACCTACTGCTACAGGATCTGGAACGATCCTGTCGAGGACGTTTTCCTCTCCCGAACCCACACTCACATCCCCTGGCCGCTCGACGTCGAGCGGATGCGAACGGCGCTGCGAGCCGTCGTCGGAGAGCACGATTTCCGGGCATTCACGGTTGCGAGCCCGGAAGTATCCACCACCCGCCGGGAGATCTTCGAGGCACGAATCGAACCGACCGGAAGCTCGATCAGGATCACCCTTCACGGCTCGGGTTTCCTCCGTTTCATGGTCCGGCGAATCGTCGGCAGCCTCATCGAGATCGGTCTCGGCAGGATGGACGCGGCGAAGTTGCAGGCGAGCCTCGAACCGACGTTCGAGCAGGCCCGGTGGACGGCCGCGCCGGACGGTCTGACCCTCGAGCACGTTCACTACGACTGAAGGATTCACGACTCGCCCGATCGTTTGGCCTCCTGGCTCTCCGGCGGGTTCCCAGCCTCACACAATTCACTCCGATCCGATGGAATTCGTCTTGCAGCGGGCGTCGCTGGCTAGGCATGACGATCAGTTGCGCCGACTGCGGAAGCCCGCAGAAGATTCCCCGAGTTCCTCCGGGTGGGACAGCCCGCTGCTTTCGCTGTGACCGAGTCCTGGCGCGAGGGCATCGGGCGGGTGTGACGATCCCGCTGGCGTGTGCCGCAGCAGTGCTCGTTCTTTTGCCTGCGAGCGCATTTCTGCCGCTGATGGAGTCGACTTTCAGAAACATCCTCTTCGAGGAGAGCCGGCTCGTTTCGAGTGTCGGTGTGATCTACACGGAAGTATGGTTTCCGTTCGCGTTCGGCTTTCTCTTCTTCGCCTTCATCTTCCCCGCCGTACGAGCAATATTTCAGATACTCGTTCTCGGCTCGGTCCTCGTCGGATTTGTTTTCCGCGAGACCGGACGAATTTTTCGATGGAGCGAGCAACTGAGGACGTGGAGCATGGCGGATGTCGTGGTGATCGGAGGCATCATCGCGTATTACCGCGCCGCGGTACCGTCCAGAGTCGAGATCGAGCCTGGCGCCTGGTTGTACATCGGCGTCGCAGCGTTCGCGTTGCTCGGCGATCTCACGCTGGATCGGCGAAGGGTCTGGAGCTCGATCATGCCGGACCGCGAAGCGTTCTCCAGCGGCGAACCCTCCTGCGACGTCTGTGAACTGATCGTACCCGGTGCCAGTATCGGCGACCCGTGTCCCCGGTGCGGGGAAAAACTCGGATCCCGCGTCGTGATCCGCTTCGTCACCGCCCTCACGGCGGTTGCGGCCGCGATTCCTCTCTGCATTCCATCCTTCTCCACGGCCGTCATGGTCAACAATCGGCTCACGGGCACACTAGAACATACGGTGCTCGGAACGATCCAGCTGATTGCCGACTACGGAATGTGGACTGCAGCCGTCGTGCTCTTCATCGCCGGTGTAACCGTGCCGCTCGTCGAGCTGGCAGCTCTCTCCTGGCTGCTCCTTCGCGTCCGTTTTCCAAGCGTGCGCGGCCTGGTACTGCGCACACGCATGCACCGCATGCTTCGACACCTGATGCGCTGGCCGATGATCATTCCGTTCACCGCTGCGATCGCGGCTCCGATCATCGACTTTCGGGGGGTCGACGACATCATCTCGGGGCCCGGCGCAACCCCCCTGTTCATGGTCATCACTCTGATGATGCTCGGAATTAGCGTTCTCGAACCAAGGCTCATGTGGAGATCCGCGGGTGAGGCCGAATGAACGGGCACGATGACGACGTCACGCCGGACCTCGCCGACGAGGGGAGCGATCAGGAATCGCGGGAGGCGAGCCTCCAGGTCGGCCACTGGTCTCCCTGGATCTGGGTGGTCCCTGCCATCGCGATTTTCGTGGTCGGTTATCTCGTGGTGCGGTATGGCCTTTTCGGAGGGGGCGACATCACCGTTCGCTTCGTCGACGCCAGGGGACTCGAGCGCTACAGTCCCGTCCGATATCGCGGGGCGAAAGTCGGGACCGTCCAGAAGATCACGATCGATGACGAGCTCGAAGAAGTGATCGTCCGCATCTCGATGGATGCCGCCATGGACGACGCTTTGCGAATGGGGACCAGCTTCTGGATCGTCGAGCCCGGTCTCGAGTCGGGCGGTCTCGGCGGGCTCCTCGGAGGTACCTATATCGGAATGGAACCGGGCGAGGGCGAACCGGCAGACGAGTTCGAGGGACAGGAGTACCCACCCATACTGACCGCGCCCCAGCCGGGAAAGACATTCGTTCTCGAATCCGAGGACGTCGCATTCATCTCGATCGGGGCCCCGGTCCAATTCGAGGGAACGCGCGTCGGCCGTGTTCTCGGTGCCCGATACGACGCCGAAGAGGGCGTCGGCTCGGTCTATGTCTTCGTCGTCGAGCGCTTTGCCAGCCAGGTTCGCGAGAGTACCCGTTTCTGGCGAACCGGAGGAGTGTCGATCTCCACCGAGGGAGGCAGGATCTCGATGGGCGACGTCTCTCTGGCTACGCTGCTGAACTCCGGCATCGCCTTCTACACTCCCGAGATTTTCGCCGGTGATCCTGCTTCCGAGGGGGCGGTGTTCGAACTGCACGACTCCCGTCCCGCGGCTATCGCGTCTGCCGACGGACCCCACATGACCTATCTCACCTATTTTCCGGGGGCGATCGGCGGGCTGGCCCCGGGGACATCGGTTCGCATGAAAGGGGTTCAGGTCGGCCGGGTGCGGGACGTGAGACTCCGCTACGTGCCGGAAAATGCGACCCTCGAAACTCCGGTCACCCTGGAGATCGACCCGAGACTGCTCGAGATCCAGGTCTATCCGGGCGAGACCAGAGAGGACCTGCGCGCTCGAATGGACGGCGCGCTCGAAGCGCTCGTGCAAAACGGACTGCGCGCCACCCTCACCTCTAGTCTTCTCGGCTCGACGTCGGTCTCTCTCGAGACCAGTGCCGCGCCGGGAACAGGCCGGCTCGCGGTCGAGCACGAACCTCCGGTCATTCCGGCCGCGCCTGGCAGCAGTGGGCTTGACGACGCCATCGCATCGCTGAACCGCGTGGCAGGCACGCTCGAGGATCTGCCGCTCCGGGAGACGATGTCGCATCTTCGCAGCGCCGCGGCACGCGTCGATTCGCTGGTCAGCGATCCCGCTCTGCAGGATAGCGTGCAACGGTTGAACGCTGCGCTCACCGATATCCAGGCCGCGGCACAAACGACCAACGAGAACATCGGACCGATTGCAGAAAAACTCCGGAGCGCCGCGACTTCCGCAGAAGCTGCAGCTTCCCGTGCTCAGGAGCTCGTCGGATCCGCTCCGAAACAGAATTACGATCTGGCGGAGCTTATCCGCGAGCTCACCCGGGCGGCCGAGTCAGTCAGAGCTCTGGCGAGCTACCTGACCGAAAACCCGGATGCGCTCCTCAAGGGAAGAGCCGAATGAGAATCCGACACGCCATCGCCGCGGCAGCCCTCGTCGTCTGCTCCTGCGGCTTTTTCTCGAGACCGGACCAGCAGTTCTTCACCCTCGAGACGATTCCTCCTGCGCAGCGCTCGGCAACCATCGGCGCCAACCCCGTCGCGATAGGAACGGTAGAGCTTCCCCCCGGGCTGGACCGACGAGGAATCGTCGTCCGGAAATCGGACCATCAACTCGACATCCGGGGAACTCATCAGTGGTCCGACACGCTGGAAACCGTCGTGCTCCACACGCTGGCCCACGATCTGGCTGCGAGACTTCCCGACGGAGAGGTCATCCTTCCGGGCCAGTCGACGCCGGCGGGCGGGGTGCGGTCGATCGACATCATCTTCGAAGAGCTCGCAGCAGGACCGGAAACGATCTTCCAGCTTCGAGCGCGCTGGACGGCCGATGGCCTGACGAGATTCGACGAGATCTCGGTCCCGATGTCGTCTCTCGACAGCTCCGAGGTCGCCTCAGCGACGAGTCAGGCGCTCGCGCAGCTCGCCGACCGAATCGTGGCCAGCATCTGAACCGGGAACGGTCGGTCAGCGCTCCGCGTCTGGCGCCTCGCGATAAGGATCGCGACGTTCCCGATTTGCCTCGGCCACCGAACGAAACCGTCGCACCCCGGACCGTGGGCGCGGATTCATGCGGAACCACACGGACATCATGGCGGCTATTCTTCGAAGATTTCCGGGGTCGTCCGGATCCCGCCACGGGACCGGCATCTCATCAATGGATCTGTATTTCTCGATTACCATGACTCAACGATCCTCGAATCCGAACCGCTTCGCCAGATAATCGGCGTCGATTCGATCCACTGGCCGTACAGTATCCTTCTTCATCTGCCACAGCGTATGGGGGCTCACGACCTGTATCGCAACATCATCGATTCGCTTCTCCTCGATCTCGAGCGTGTCGAACTCAAAAGCCTCGCCAAGCCTGGTGAGAATGTCGAAACCGAATCCCTCGGGTGGCCAGTATCGAACAGCCGGGTACGGGCCACAAAGTTCGTCAGCGGAAATTTCGTCGATGCTCGGATCATCGAATACCGCGCGCAACGCATTCTTCAGCCGCTCGATATTCTCCCTCTCGGGCCGGACAAAAAGATCGAGGTCGGCGGTCGCACGCGCGAGCCCATGCAGACCGAGAGCAATTCCGCCGAAAATCGCATAATCGACTCGATGCTCCTCGAGTGCCCGCAGCACGACCAGGAGTTGCTCTTCGTCCACCCTGACATCGTCACTCATATGACCGGAATGATCTCACAACCCCTCTGATCAGGAGGGACTGGAACGGCTTGGATCCGAGCACATCATCCAGCCGGGGATACGGTTTGGCCTTGAAACTCGCCTATTCCGCGGGGTCCCCGGTCTCGGCAGGAGGATCGATCGATTCGAACATCAGAACTTCCCAGCCGCTACTGGTCTCCAGCAAAGTCGCACGCGCATAGTTGGTCGTATTGAAGCGGTCGTACAACGGGCCGGACTGGAAAACCGCTCCGATCTCGTTCGGGATCCATCTCCACGAAAAGTCGACCGTAGGATCCCCGGATGCGTTCTCGCCCACAGCGAGTACCTCCCCGAACTGTTTCCGTGCGAGGGGAACGATGTCGAGATTGTCGTTCGGGCGTACGATGAACCGTCCGTCTCTCAAAGCCCGCTGGGTGATCACGACATTTCCCTGGCTGTCGAAGCCGATCCACCCGGTCCGTGCGAGATCCTGCGCGATCGCCCGCACCGAATCGCCGAGGTACTCAGTCTTCATCGGTATCGTGAAGGCGGCATTCGAGAACTGATACTGCCCGAACTCGGGAGAGCTGGCGATCAGCGTGGCGAGCTCTTCTTCGCTCGGAAGCTCGCGCGACGCGCTCTCCGGCTCCGGTTCGGAAGAAGGCGCCTCGGAGGTTGTCTCGCCCCCTCCGCAGGCAATCAGCGACGGGATCAACAGGGCTGCGAGCAACGATGACCTGATCTTCATCCCCGAACAATATAAAAAGAAGAGTGAAGAGTGAAGGGTGAAGAGTGAAGAGTGAAAAAAGGATTCAGGAGCCAGGATTCAGAAGCAGGATTCAGGAACCAGGATTCAGAAGCAGGATTCAGGAATTAGGATTCAGGAGCCAGGATTCAGGAGCCAGTGTTGAGAGTGAGGAGTGAAGCACTCGTCATTCTGAGCCCGGCGGAGCGCGGGCGAAGAATCTGGGCGGGGGCTCGTGATTCACCGCTGCCGCCCATTCGCCACTTTCTTTCACGAGCCTGCCCCCAGGTCCTTCGTCGCTGCGCTCCTCAGGATGACGAGCGTTTGGATGTGGCGAGAGCAAACGACCCTCACTCTTCAACCTGAATCCTGGCTCCTGAATCCTTTTTTCCCTCTTCACTCTTCACTCTTCACCCTTCACTCTTCAATGAAGGCCGATCGACGAGCCCACCCAGGTAAAATCCTTGTTGTAGTCGACGCCCAGCATTTTGCCTCGCGAGAGGCGGACGAGATTCTCGGCGAGTACCATCCGCTCCGTTCCCCGCGGACGCAGATACATCATTCTCACCTCGGCCTTCACCGACCCGCCGTCGGCAGCCTCGAGCGCACCCGCATACTCGACCTTCCGCTGAATGCACCAGAGTCCCTTCTGGTCGTCGGGTACCACGTTCAGATCAGCGACCGTCGGCTCCACGTTGACGCCGACGCCCGCAAAGGAAAACAACGGCTTCAGCACCCATGCCGTGTCGAGGTCGTCCGGCGGCTCATCGAGATCGCTCAACAGGATCGACTCCGGCACCGACGGATGCTCGAGAAACGGAAGCGTGTACTTCGACCAGATCCAGTACCAGTCCGGATGTGCTACCCACTCAACGTCGAGCTCTTCGCGGAAGTCGAACGGGAGAGCAGCGTTGCGCCGTACGAGCTCGTCGGCGATGACGCGGTTGTAAATTCGAAGGATTCGGCGCGAACGACCATTTTCATCGCGGCGAAAGAGCTGTCGCCCTCGGAGCTCGAGCTGGAGAACGTCCGCCTCCGGCACGCCGAGTAACCTGGTAGTCGACGAAAAGTCACAGTTCGTCTTCTGGGTAGACGGTTCAATATCAATAAGGCACACATCTTCAGGGTCATGAGGGCCGACGATGGTCTGCCCCGCCAGATCGACAAACGACTCCCGGTCGAGTCCCGAGAACCAGCAGCTCCAGTCCCGATTGAGTCCCGGGATCGCCGCAATCGTCTCGACCCAGGCATCCCGTTGAAAGACTTCGAACATGAAGAGCGATGGAAAGCCCTGCAGCTCGATCAGTTTGGGTTCGAGCGTTCCGTCCGCTCCTCTGACGATTGCGAAGTCGATCGTCGCGAAACTCGGAAGATGATCCCGCCCCGGTGCTCGGTAGGCATCCGGTACCGCCTTCTCCGAACGGGCGATCATGGCCGGGTCGCGGGCTTCTGCAATGATCGCATCCGCTGCGTCGGTCATCTTCCTGACCAGTTCCGGTGGAAGAAAAACGGGGGTTTCGGCGAGTCTGAACCCCGGCTCGCGGCCGCAAAGCAAGGTCAGTCTCTCACGGTAGCTTCGATACAGCTCATCGGTGAAAGCCTCATTGAATCTCTGGCGGTAGCGGCGATCCATCCGGGCGATCAGACTGCGATCGATTCTCCCAACCGCGCGTGAGCCAGTCGGCGCAAATGAAACTCGAGGACGCCGAGCAACGTGTACATCGACGTCCGTCTCACGCGCTCGTCGACATCGCGTTCGTTCCAGTATCGCCTGAGCGCCTCGCCGCGCTGTTCATACCATTCCGGGCTCACCTCACCGCTCCCGAGCTTTTCCTCGAGGACTTCTTCCAGATGCGCCAGGTCGACGACTTCAGGGTGGTGGTTGGCGCCGAATACCCGAGGCATCGTTCCGCTGACGTCTCTCGCGAGCTCGAACATCGTGAGCGCTTCACCCTCGCTCCCCTCCGGAGTCGACTCGAAAGCGAGATAGCTCGATCCGGCAGGCAACGGGCGCCCGTTCGGGATCAGATCGAAGAGCCGGCTGTCGAGCGCTCGAAAAAGAGGAGACTCCTTCAGCTCGCGTGCGAACCGGCCGAACCACGGATGCGCGAGGGCCTCTTTCGTGAGCCGATTCCTGACGATGCCGCTGCTGGGCGCCTTGGTCCCGGCTCGAAGAGCCGGATCAGCGAAACCGCCCCAGCGGCACATCAGGCCGAACGAATGGCAGTACGAGAGCAGCGCGACCCGCTCGTCCGCCAGAATCCGGTCGTACAAAGCAAACAGCGCGTCTTCCCATTCGATCTTCTCTGCCACACCCTCGGAGTACTCGGAAACGCCGTCGTTATTTCGGGGATCGAGGTGGCCCGGTCCTCCGGTCCCGACGTAGAGACCGAACCGCTCGGGATCGAAAGGCGGAATCGAATGCAAACGCCGGATGTCGAACGAGAGGACCCGGATTTCGAGGCTCGTCCCCTCGAGCGCGACCTCGGCACTCTCGTGCACGGCGTGCACGAGCGAGTCGTGCCCCAGATTGGGAAGCCCGAAATTCATGTCGAGAATCACGACGTCGAGCATTCGAGGATCCCACCGAGGGAGGTCTCGCTCGACTCGCTCGAAACTGAACATCTGACCTTTGCGTTTCATCGTCAGCTACCGAGCCTCATCAGGCCGTGATCCCCCGTTCGGTCTCGGCCATGATGTAGTCCACCACGGCTTCGAGGCTCTGTGTCTCCTTCCACACCCGCAGCTGCCGGTCGGCGCCGGGCCCCATTTTCATGATCTCGTGTGCATACTGCACTTCTTCGAGGCAACCGAGCTCCCGCGCGGACTCGGCGATCAGCTCGAGCAGCTCTTCGATGAGGCTCCTCGTATCGACCTGAGTCATCAATCCAAAATCGACGAGCTTTCCATCGAGACCCGCCTTCGCCGCCCGATTCTTGTTCTCCATGATCAAAGCCCGCCGATACAGTCGCCAGCTCATGTTCCGCCTGTGCAATTTCCACAGAGTATGAGTCAGAGCCTGGAAGATCGCGGCGATGCAGATCGTCTCCTCGACTCTCATCGGAACGTCGCATATCCGGTACTCGATGGTCGGAAAATATGGATGAATCCTGAGGTCCCACCAGATCTTTTTCCCGTCGTCCAGGCAATCGGAAGCGATCAGTATGTCGAGAAATTCTTTGTACTCACCCCACGAGCGGAACGGGTCGGGGATTCCTGTACGGGGGAAGCGCTCGAAAACTTTCGTCCGGTAGCTCTTCCATCCCGTTTCCCTGCCGCACCAGAAGGGTGAATTGACCGACAACGCGAGGATGTGGGGCAGAAAGTATCTCGCCTGGTTGAGCAGATGAATTCTCGTCTCGTCGTCTTCTACCGCGACGTGAACGTGAAGGCCGAAGATCAGATTCGCCCGGGCGATCATGCCGAGGTCAGAGATGATCTTGAGATATCGCGGAGCCTCGACGATCGGAATCTCCGACCAGTGGGTCGACGGATGGGTGCCCGCAGCCGCGATTCTCAACCCGTTCTCTCTGGTGAGCCGGATGATCTCGCGACGAAGCCGGGTCACTTCCCTCCGCGCATCCTGAATGTTGTGACAGATCGGCGTACCGACTTCGATGACCGAGTCGTGCATCTCCCGCTTGATCTCGTCGCGAAGTCGAGTTTCGCCCTCGGTGAAAAGCTCCTGAATGTGGGACCGGAGTTTTCTCGTCTCCGGATCGACGACCTGAAGCTCCTCTTCGATGCCGAGCGTGAACGATGGCTCGACCATTACTCTCCCTTTCGATCGGGGTTCCGGGTGGTTTTCCGGGGGCTCGATTTTTTCCTCGCTGGCGACTTTTTCGCACCTCCTTTTTTTTTCGTTTCTCTTCTCTTCTGCTTCTTCGATCCGAGAGTTTCGGGCCACGACCCGGTCGGCTCGTAGCCCGGAGGATCGAGAGCACGTTCGATACAGACGCTCGCAACGGTCTCGACGACCCACTCGAAATTCTGCTCACCGACAGAAAAGGGATCGGCGTCGGGTGCAGGATTCATGAAATCGATCGCGTAGGGCACTCCATCCCGGACGGCCAGCTCGACCGTATTCATGTCGTACCCGAGCGCTCGGCACAGCTCCAGAGCATCGCGCTCGATCTTTTCGACGAGACCTGGATGCTCCGACACGTAATCACGGATGTAGCGCTCGTGAAACTGTCTTCGCGGATCGTAAGCCATTACCTTCACGTGCTTGCGGCCGATCACATAGCATCGAAAGTAGTCGGTGAAATCGATCGCCTCCTGGGCCATCATGCAGAGATCTCTCGTCTGGTCATACGAGGAAAAAAACTCCGCCCGGTCGTGGCATTTGTAGACGTCCTTCCATCCTCCCCCGTAAGCGGGCTTGAGGAAGATCGGGAAGCCGAGAAAGTCGAAAACTCCATCCCAGTCGACGAACTCGAGGTTGCGGAATGAATTTCCCTTCGTATTCGGTGGATGTTGCTTGTGCGGAAGCAATACCGTTCGCGGTACGGCCACTCCGACCGACTTCGCAACCAGGTTGTCGAAGAATTTGTCGTCGGCCGACCACCAGAATGGGTTGTTGATGATCGTCGCTCCACTCGCGGCGGCGCACTTCAGGAATGTCCGATAAAAAGGGACATCGTGACTGATCCGGTCGACGATGACCGCGTACGGAGTCTCCGCTCGATCCTCGACGTGAGAAATTCTCACGGCCTCGGCGCGCACGCCGCTCTCATTCCTGTCGTTGATCCTGTTGATGAGAGCCCAGGGAAAATGGTCCTCCATCCCGAACAGCACTCCTACGACCTTCTCCTTCATTTTCGACGATCCTTTCCGGTCTTCCATCGTTATCGTATTAGAATCGAAATGGAGTTCACGAAGAAAGCCAGATGAGTCTGAAAAGCGAATTCCGGGAGTTTGCCGTACGAGGCAACGTCGTCGACATGGCCGTCGGGATCATCATCGGTGGTGCATTCGCCACGATCGCAAGGTCGCTCGTCGAGGACATCATCATGCCGCCGGTCGGTCTCATTCTCGGTGGCGTTGATTTCAAGGACTTCTTCGCTGTGCTGAAGTCGGGCACGCCCCCCGGACCCTACGTCACGATTGCCGACGCGCAGGCGTCCGGGGCGGTCACCCTCAACTGGGGCGTTTTCATCAACAACATCGTCAGCTTCCTCATCGTCGCCTTCGCTGTGTTCATCCTCGTCAAGGCGATCAACCGGATCCGCCGGGCAGAAGTCCCCGTACCGGAGGATCCGACGACGAAAGTCTGCGAATTCTGCCGGCTCGAAGTCCCCGTACAGGCCACCCGATGCCCCAACTGCACTTCCGAGCTGGGCTCGCCCGGGGGAGTCGCGCCGCCCCCGCGAGCCTAGCAATCCGTTTTTACAGCTCGGAGGCGACCGGCTCTGCCAGACCGTAGCGGTCCCTCAACACGGACAGGTGATGCTCGAAGTGACCGGCGAGAATCCACATCAGAGCCCGGACGGTGACCCTGGCGTTGCTCGCGACGCCCGAGCGCATCCACTGTTCCGGCCTCAAACGCTGAAAGAGCCGGCTGTTCGCGTACCTCATCGCCTCCAGCTCGCCGACGAGATCCACAAGGGGCACGTCGTCCGCCCCGCCTTCGGATACATAAAGGTTCTCTTCGAATCCCGGCAGCTCCGACTGATCCCCCCGCGAAAAGCGCAGCGCTCGATAGCCGAAGACTCTCTCAGCGTCGCAGAGATGACCGATCACTTCCCGGACGCTCCATTTTCCCTCCGCATAACGGGCTTTCTCAGCCTCCTCGTCGAGCGTCTCGGTCATTCCCCGCAATGAGGCGATCTGGCTTCCGAGGAGATCCAGGGGATCCCGATCTCCCAGGCCTTCCACGTAGGACCGGTAAAACGAGGCGTATTCATCGGGCTCCGGCTTTTCAATTGGTCTTTCCATTCTGTTCCTCTTCGGCTTGTGAGTAGTGGCTTGTGAGTAGTGGCTTGTAAGTAGTGGCTTGTGATTAGTGGCTTGTGATCAGTGGTCAGTGTGCCACAGTGCGCGATCTGTTTCACTGGCCACTAGCCACTCATCACTAACCACTTGTAAGTGGCTTGTGATCAGTGTGAATGGAAATCGGCTTTCATTCAAGGTCCCGATAGCTTTTTAACCGTGTCATGGTGTGGTGACTCCGTGTAGTGGCTGGTGGTTCAGTGTGTCACAGTGCGCGATCTGTTTCACAGGCCACTAACCACTCAGCACTGACCACTTTCAGCCCGCGATCTGTTTCACTGGCCACTAGCCACTCATCACTAACCACTTGTGAGTAGTGGCTCGTGGCCAGTGTTTCACCCCGCCCGCTCTGTTTTCACTGGCCACTAATCACTCAGCACTGAACACTTTCAACGCCACTAGCCACTCATCACTAACCACTTTCCGCCGCGGGGATGATGCCGATGACCCGGTTGCCTCGCCCTTCATAGCGAAGATCGGTAAAACTCAGCAGGTTGGCAATCGCAATTCCGCGTCCATGCGTGTCGAATACTCTTCCGGGGTCGACTTCGAGAAAGCGCTTCCAGTCGAATCCGGGGCCGTCGTCCTCGATCGTGATGCGGAGGTGCTCGCCGGTCTGCTCGAAATCGACTCTCACAAAACGGTCGGCGTTTTCCGGCAGGGAGGCGCGTCGGTTGATTTCCGCCTCCCATTCACCGCGTTCGGTCAACCGGGTCTTCTCCTCGTAGGTGATTCCGAGGGTGCCATGCTCGACTGCATTGACGAGTAGCTCGGTCACTCCGATGACCGCATTCTCCGGGTCCCTGGCGGTCGAGGCGATGAGGGTGCCGAGGTCGGCCGCCTCGCTCAGAGTCCGGAAGGCAAAGCTCCCCTTTTTCAGCAGCGACGCTGCGCGGGTACAACGCAATACGTCCTCCTGTAGTGTTCTGTACCGTCTGTGGTCGTTCGCAGCGGTCTGGACGATCGAGACCAGCATCTCCCGATCATAGGGCTTGACGACGTAGTAATAAGCCCCCTTCGCGATCCCCTCCTGCATCGACTTCGGATCATCGACGGCAGACTGAAGGATGACTGGTACCGAAGCAAGCCGGTCGTTGCTCTTGATCCGTTCCAGAAGTTCGAAGCCATCCATTCCGGGCATGAGCCGGTCGGTCAGGACTACGTCGTAGTCCCGTTCGTGAGCCTGAAGCTCGCGCCAGGCCGCGTTACCGTTGGCGCAGGACTCGACCTCGAATCCGGCTCCGTCGAGATATTCAAACAGGAGCTCCCGATCCGACATGTGATCGTCGACGATCAGTACACGCGCCATGGGGTCGCTCGCCCCGCTAGCTTATCGATTCGGCTCGTGAAAAAAAAGCGCCCGGCTCTCGCCGGGCGCCTCATACATTTCACTCAGTACCAGAGGTCAGGGTTGCTGATTCGCGGTGAAGAAGTCGATCGACCCGATGATCGAGGAATCTCCCTCTCCATCGAGTACCTGGACCGTGAGGCGATGCCGGGCATTCGCCAGCTGCCGGGTATCGAACTCGAACCTCCACCCACTGTTGATCGAGTTGGAGATCATCGGGTAAGCGTCCCGGACGTCGGGTCTCGAAAGTCCGTGGACCGCATTGCCGACCAGAATCCCGTCGACGTAGATCTGAACGGCCTGGACTCCGCCCGAGTCGCGGTCGATGGCCCAGCCTCGGAATGTGACCGTCCCGTTGATGAAATCCATCTGAACGGGGAAATCGATATAACCGAGCGTGGGGAAATTGTCGCCGTCCTGCGCACACTGGAAGAAGACCGGAATCCCGGATGTGTTCGGAACGTCGGCGAACGTCTGTTCCTTGTCGCCGACTCGCACCTTCAGATCGTGATGGCCGGGGGCGACACCGAGAGCGAGCATCGCTCCGACGTCGAGCCCGAAAACGAAGCCGGACCGGGGTGCATCGGGATAGGTCGGGTAGTACTTCTGCACGTCGAACCGGGTCATCCCGTAGCAATTGACGAGGCCGCCCCACGCATCGACGAAGGTACAGTCATCCGTCGACAGCCAGCGCACTCCGTCGACCAGCAGCTCGACGTAGGCGACCCGGCCCGTATCTTCACGGGTGCCGAGATCGAGAGCCCATCCCCGGATCGGGGTGAGCTCGCTTGCCGGACGGGTGCCGGGAGACGGGAGGGGCGAGAAAGTCCCCCCACCAGTAATCGTATCCGTGCATGCAGTCCCGTAAAGAACGTCGTCCCGCAACGGCTCATCCAGCCAGCCGAACGGACGAAGGTTGTTGGTCGTATTGAATACCTGAATGCTACGACGGGCGATCGGCCTGGTCAGCCCTCTGTTATCCGTGACCCTGACCACGAGCTCGTGCACCCCGTTGAGGAGACGCGTCGAGTCCATGTGGGCGATGAACCCGCTGAACATGGCGCTCGCGAAATCCGGATAGGCAATCGCCACGTCCGGTCGCGGATCCCCGTAGATGGCCGACTGCATCACGAGCCCATCCACGACGATGTCGATTCTGTCGATTCCGTCGGTATCGGTCGCCCAGCCGACGACCGGGAACGAACCACTCGCATCGTGCACCGGACCCGTGGACGGGATGTCCAGATGCCCGAACGGAGGCTGGTTCAGTGTGTTGTCGACCGTGATGACCCGCCGGCCGATCTCGAACACCTCGTTCTCGGAGGTGACGACCACCACGTGGATCGTGTGGGGCCCGTTCGAGAATCGACTCGCGAGGAACCCGGTCGAGAAGCCCGGTTGCTTCGTCTGGATCCCTTCCCAGTCGGGGTACGCCTGGATCACGTCGATCCTCGGTACGTTAATGGTCGCCGAGTGAAGGAACTGATCGTCGACGTAGAGGTCGACTCTCGAGATCTCGTCCTCACTGAGTGCAAAACCCTGAACCAGCACCACGCCGCTCACGACGAGTCCCGGTGCGGGTTTATCGAGTGAAGCGACGAAACCCTGCGCCACAGCCGGCGCAGCAACCAGAGAAACTGCAGCAATAACAATCAGGCCGCGGGCAACCCATCTCCACATGACCCACACCTCCAAGCCCTTGATGACCATGACTTCCGGAAAGATCTCGGTCAAAGATACCCTTCCGGACCAGCAGAGTCAAACTCTCATTTCAGAGCTCCTCGATTTCGAGGACGAACTCTCTCCCCGTCATTATACTATCGGTCGTGAAATCAGCAACCACCACAGAGCTCGGGCTGGAGAACGTCGAGGCCGCTGCCCGGCGGATTTCCTCCCTGGTTCACCGGACCCCCCTTCTCTCCAGTCGCATCATTTCGGAACGTGCCGGACTGGAGGTGAGACTCAAGTGCGAAAACCTCCAGAGATCGGGGTCGTTCAAGATACGAGGCGCCACCAATGCGATGCGCTCGCTTTCGGCCATCGATCGCCGTAAAGGTGTCATCGCTTACTCGTCGGGAAACCATGCCCAGGCCGTTGCGCTCGCCGCTCGGGATGCGGGGGTATCGGCCACGATCGTGATGCCGCCCGATTCGATGCCTTCTAAGCTCGCCGCAACCGCCGCCTACGGAGCCCGAATCGTCACTCAGGATGTGACGACGGCCAACCGGAGGGAAGTCGCCGAGAAGCTCGCCGAAAAGACCGGAGCCGTCCTCATCCCCCCCTTCGACCACCCGCACATCATTGCAGGCGCCGGAACCGCCGCCCTCGAGATCCTCGAGGATTGGCCGGACGTCCGCACGATCATCACCCCCCTCGGAGGAGGGGGACTACTCGCAGGCACCGCGCTGGCCGCCCGGCGATCGCCCGGAGTCGTGATCGTCGGAAGCGAGCCGTTGGCCGGGAACGACGGGCAGCGCTCTCTCCAATCCGGTCAGATCGTCACCATCGCCCCCCCCGCCACTATCGCGGACGGCGCCCGAACGACCGCTGTCGGTGATTTGAACTTCCAGATCATCCGGGAAAGCGTGGCCGACATCATCACGGTCGACGACGCGACTCTGCTCGAGATCACTCGCTTCGCCATCAGCCGGACGAAGCTTCTCATCGAGCCGACTGGCGCGCTCGGTCTGGCAGCTCTTCTCTCGAGCGCGAATCCCGCCATTCAAGGGCCGGTAGCCGTCATCATCTCCGGCGGAAACGTCGACCTCGAGCGGCTTTCCGGATGAGCGGATCCCTGTTCGATCTCGGGGCGCCCGACACCCGATCTCGAAAATCCGCTGACGACGCTCCGCTCGCCGAGAGGATGCGGCCCGGCTCTCTCGATCAGATCGTCGGTCTCGAGAGCATCATCGGCCCGGGATCGATGCTGCGCACTGCCATTGAAAAGGACCAGTTGCCGTCGATCATCCTCTGGGGACCACCCGGATCCGGGAAAACGACCCTCGGCTTCGTCATCGCAAAGCAAACCCGTGCGCGATTCATCCCCTACTCCGCCGCGACCTCCGGCATCAAGGAAGCCCGCGAGATCATGGAGGGCTCGAAAAAGCTTCGAGAAAAGACCGGCCAGCGGACGATTCTCTTCGTCGACGAGATTCATCGGTTCAACCGCGCGCAACAGGACGCTTTCCTCCCCTACGTCGAGCGAGGCGACATCACTCTGATCGGCGCAACGACCGAGAATCCCTCCTTCGAAGTCAACTCAGCGCTCCTTTCACGTTGCCGCGTCGTCGTACTGCCGAAGCTCGAGACCGAATCTGTGGAAGCCATCCTGCGACGCGCCCTCGGCACCGAGCCGATTGCTTCCTCGGGAATCGATGTTCCCGCCGAAACCATCCGTTTCCTCGCCACGCTCTCCGCCGGCGACGCGAGACAGGGCCTCGGAATGCTCGAAAGTATCGCCGGAACCGCCAAAAAGGGAGAGATCGTGACCGTTGAACGGGCCGGCGAGATCATCCAGCGCCGCTCACTCCGCCACGACCGGAGCGGCGACTCGCATTACCAGCTCATCTCCGCGATTCACAAGTCGATCCGGAACAGCGACGTTGATGCGACCGTCTACTGGCTCGCCCGCATGCTCGAAGGCGGCGAAGATCCGATGTATGTCGCAAGACGTCTCGTGCGCGCCGCCTCCGAGGACATCGGGCTCGCTGACCCCCTCGCCCTGCAGCTGGCAGTGGCAGCGAAGGATGCCGTACATTTCATCGGCATGCCCGAAGGCGGGGTCGTCCTGACCCAGCTCGCCATCTACCTCGCTCAGGCTCCCAAGTCGAATTCCGCCTACACCGCCTGGGAAAAAGCGCGGCAGCAGATCAGGAGCGGAGACGATCCGCCGGTTCCCCTCCACATCCGCACCGCACCTACCGCTCTGATGAAGGAGCTCGGATACGGCAAGGGTTACGAGTACGCTCACGACCATGAAGATCGAATCACCTCGATGACCTGCCTGCCGGAGTCTCTCGAAGGAACGGAGTTTTACGAGCCCGTACTCGAAGGGGCCGAGGAGGAGATCGCCAGGCGGCTCGCACGAATCCGAAAGCTGAAAGAAGAAAAAAAGCCACAGAGGTGACAGCTCGAGGTCGTCCTGTCGTTTCGCGCGAGCAAACCTTCGTCCACGATCGTCGCTTCGCGCCAACACAACATTCGTCATTCTGAGCCCGGCGGAGCGCGGGCGAAGAATCTGGGTGGGGGATCGTGAGTCACCGCTGCCGCTCACTCGTCAACTTCTTTCACGAGCCCCCGCCCAGATCCTTCGCCGTCCTTCGGCGGCTCCTAATGAAACATCCGTTCGCGAGTCTTTCCCGTGCCCGTGCCCGCGCCCGTGCCCGGCCTCATCGAAACCAGCGTTCCGCGCCATGGATCACATTTCCGGGGTTCATTTCCGATCCCAC